>JBDSLX010000300.1:0-8783 GCA_039916145.1 Verrucomicrobiota bacterium
CTGATGGCGAAAGCGCGCGATCCGAATCAGCTCAGCAACCTCGCCTATCAAATGCAAAATGACGGCGAGATTGAAAAAGCCATCGAGCTTTGGCGTAAAGTAATCAAGCTCTCGCCCGGCCAATCGCATTATCACAGCCAGCTCGCGTCGCTTTTGGTTCAACAAGGCCAGCTCGACGAAGCGCTGAAACTTTTCCAGGAATGGTTGGACTCACCGGCCACGCGCGCGCAGGGCTGGGTCGATTACAACATGCTCAAACAATTGGCCGGGCTTTATCGCGCCACGGGAAAACTCGATGAATTAAAAATTCGCTGCGAAGCGGATTTGAAAAAGAATTCCGGCGACATGATCGCGAAAGCATTGCAAACCCAAATCGCCTTGCTGGAAAAACGTTTTGACGATGCGCTCGCGGGTTTCAAAGCGTCCGTGACAACGGGGCGCGATCCGAACGTGCTCTCGGAATTAATTCAGTTCGCGGACATCAGCGGAAAGGTGGATGAAGTTTTGGAGTTGGCGCAAAACGACAGCCTGAAAAATGCGTGGGACTTGCAGTCGCTCTCGCGACTTTATTTTGCGAAAGGCGATCTGCAACGCGGCGAAGAAACGTTGTTGCAATGGGCCGAGCAACAAATGCAACAAGGCAATGCGAGTTGGGCGACGCAAGAAGCAATGCGGCAGTTGGGCGAGTTCAATCGTTGGGAAGCGGCGGAGAAATTTGTGCGCAAACATCGCACCGACCCGATGCAGCAATACGAAGCAGAACAGTTCGACCGGCAAATTGCGGAGGGCTACATCAAAGACAACCGTTACAAATCGCTCGTGGAAGAAGTGCTGCAAAAAGGTTCGTTCAAGGGACGCGATCTGGATTTGATGAAGAAGATTTCTGAGCAGTATCAATCCTCCGGTGACAGCGGGATGCGCCAGACGTTTCTCGAAAAACTGTGCGCGGCAGACCCGATCAATCGTGAGTTGGCTTCCCAACTGGCGGCGCAATACAACAACACGACAGAGCTGCCGAAAAAATTGGCCGTGCTCAAAAAATTGGCCACGGACGAACCAAACAACGCAAAGTATCGGGAGAGTTACGCGGCGGCTTTGATCTCGGGCGGGCAATCGGAGGAGGCGTTGAAAGATTTGACGGCATGGGCGGCGGCGAAACCTTTGGAAGCGCGCTATTCGTTGCTGGCGAAACAACAAAAACTCGCGGGACATTTTCGCGCGGCGCGGACATCCATGCTGAAAGCAATTGAACTGGCCGATCCTTCTAAAAAAACCGAATTGAATTTATCGCTGGCCGAATTCGACGCGCAACGTGGCGAACGCGAGGGATGGAAAAAAGCGCTCGTAGAAAATTTTCAAAAACGCAAAGACGCGGCGGCGTTTCATCGCTACTTGAGCTATCTCCAGCAGCAGGGCTACCCCGAAGAGGCTTACACGTTCGTCACGAACAACGCGGACAAAGGATTTTTTGACCGCTATCAAAGCGCGGATTTTCTCGCGCTCTGCTTGAACCAAAGCGATTACAAAACGCCGATGGAACTGACGTGGCAGTTCACGCGCTACGGCGAGCGTTGGAGCCGCGATTCCTATTTCGATCCCGTCGCCAAACTTTTTCAGGAACGAGGCAAGCTGCCCATGTTCGTGGAAGACTTTCGCAAGCGCATCGAGGCGGAATCGCCGAAGCATCGCGGCATGTTGGAAAAGCTGGCGCAGGTGTACGAGCGCGGCGGGCTTTTGGAAAATGCGGTGGAAATTTATGACCGCTTGCTGGATTTGAGCCGGTTCAATCGCGCGGCGGTAAATGCGAAGGCGCGCTTGCTGGTGAAGTTAAATCGCGGTGAGGAGGCGGTGGCGTTGCTCCGCGATCCCAAAGGCTTGATGAGTTTGAATGACGAATTGGAGGCGAAATTCGAATTGGTTTCTGCGCTGATGAAGTTGAAACGTGCCGATGAGGCGGAAAAGGAAATTGCGGCGGTTCTGGCGTGGGCGAAAGGGCCGATGTTACAGGAAAGAATCGGGCGGCTTTACTTCGATGAAAAGAATTTCGCGAAGGCCGCCGATTTTTTTGAAAAAAGCCAGAAGTTTCAACGCGGAGATTCATTTGATCAATTGCGCGCCGACCTGGGAAAATGTTACGCGAAAATGAATCGCGAGCCTGACGCGTTGCAAATTTGGGGAGACTTGTTGAATTCAAACAAGCGGGGGCTTTTGGATGGAATTCATTCCTGGTTGGTGATGGAGAAAAATTATGGCGCAGCGGCAAAATTGAGCGAGGCGCGAGTGAAAGCAAATCCGCAAGAGGTGAGTCTTTACCATTTATTGGCCGAGTCATTATACGGTTTGGGAAAAACGAATGAGGCTTTCGATACTTTTGATTCGGCGGAAAAAACGTTACCGGAATCCAAAGCGGAAAACCTTCGCACTTCACTGGTAAAATTAATTCAGGATAAAAATTTGGCGGAGGCATCCCTGCAACGTTTGGAGAAAACGAACAGCCCCATCCTGCTCACCGCGCTTATTCGCGTGGTGGCTGATCGCAATCCGCAAAAAGAAGAAATCTTACGTGTCGCAAAATACGCCGCATCGCAAACCGTGACGCGAGGCAACCAGATTTCATTGGGCGATGCGTTTGCCAAATTGAAACTGAATTCGGAAGCCGCCGAATGGTATGGCAAAGCGCTGACGAGTTCGATCCCATCGCAACGACTCGCTGCGGCCAGAGGTTTGGCGGACGTCGGCGCGGGGGCCGCCGCCGCGCCGGTTTTGAGCGAATGGCTCAAGATCAAACCGCAGGATTTTGCCAGCGACACGAATTTATTAATCGCCGTGGCCAAGACGGGTGACGCGGCATTGTGGGAGCGATTCAATCAGGTGCGGACGAATTTTTCGACGAGCGATGTGGAAAATAATTTCTATCTCGCGGTGTTGCAGCATTTCAGCGGGAAAACGAACGAAGCGCGCGCGCTGCTATCCACTTCGGTCGAAGCGACGCTTTCCCCGGTGCAACTGCGCATGGTGAGTTTCCTTTGCGAAGACGAAGGAATGAATTCTGAACGCACGAAAGTTTTAAACCGACTCGCTTCTGGCGGTTACGGCGCGGTGACTTTCTGGCAGGCCAATTGTGATTTGGTCAAACTCTATGCAAAGCAGGGGGAAATCAAAAATGCGGTGCAAACATTCTCGAAAATGTTTCCGGTTTGCGGCCAGCCAGTCGGGGAAGAAGCTCGCACGGCTTTAGCGGAGGCCGTGACGTCACAAAATTTTTCTGAGTTCAAAAGTGCGTTGATGGAAGTGGCTCGACAGGGAGTGGAGCAGGATCGCGTCTCCAATTTGCTGGGATTATGCCAACAGGTGGCGCAGCGGATTGATGTCGAACAATCCGCCGTCAAACTCGCGAACGAACTGCAACTGGCTGGAATAGAAAAAGTCGAAGCGGCAGTGTGGGACGACTTGTTGGAAAACTGGGAAATTTCCACACCATTCTCATTGGATAATCCCGAAACCGTTTTTCCGCCGGAAAAGGAATATTTGGCCAGGACGGAAAGTCCGACCGTCTCGGGAAATTCTTCCTGGAAAAAAACGGATCCCAAACAAGTACTCGGTCTGGTATGTCCTGATCAGATACTCGGAATTCCAGACACGGAGAGAAATCGAAAACTGGCGTACGCGCGCACCACCATCGAGAGCGCGGAAAATCGGCAGGCGACATTTTATCTTGGCTCCGGCGGCTGGACAAAAGTCTGGGTGAACGGCGAGATCGTTTACGCCAACAGCACTGAACGTAGTTGTAATCCTGATCAGAATCGCTTTACCACCAAGTTAACCAAAGGCGCGAACACCATTTTCGTGAAGACGGGAAACAATTCGGGCGTGTGGAATTTTTGCCTGCGCATGGCGAAGTGATTTCCTGAATGATCTAGCGGTCTTGGCTCAGACGTGGCCATGAGCAACGCGGGAAAAGTGTCTACAAGGCCAACCCTCTAAACTGCCCAGCCCGGTTCCGAATTATGATTGTAGAGTGGTGCCAGCGGTGCGTCGGACAAACATTGTGTCGGAAGTCTTTCCGCGGCGCGGTTGAATTAATTTCGCGATGAGGCCCGTCCAGCCGGTTTGATGTGATGCGCCGACGCCTCGTCCGTTGTCGCCGTGAAAATATTCGTAGAATTGAATGTAGTCGCGAAAGTGCGGATCGTTTTCCATTTTCTCATGCCCAAGCAAAACCGGACGTTTGCCATTTTTATCTTTCAAAAAGATTTTGCACAGTCGGCGCGATAATTCATCGGCAACTTCATTAATCGTCATGAACTGGCCAGAGCCAGTCGGGCATTCGATTTTAAAATCATCGCCGTAGTAGTGATGAAATTTTTGCAGCGATTCAATGATGAGGAAATTCACCGGCATCCAGATCGGCCCGCGCCAATTGGAGTTGCCGCCGAATAGACCTGACTCCGATTCTCCGGGTTGATAGTTAACGGCGAGTTCTGTGCCGTGACAGGAAAAAACGTAGGGATTGTACTTGTGAAAACGGGAGATGGCGCGCACGCCGTAATCGGAAAGAAATTCCGATTCATCGAGCATCCGCCGCAAAATGCATTTCATGCGATGCCCGCGCAATAGGGAAAGCAAACGGCGTTGTCCGACGCCGCATTCTTCCCAGTGCGAAACCAATTTCGCAAGATCGGGTCGGGAATTTAAAAACCATTTCAGTCGCGCGTGAAAACCGGGAAGTTTCTCCAACAATTCCGGTTCGAGCGATTCAACGGCGAACAATGGAATCAATCCCACAAGCGAGCGGACTTTGAGCGGCATCATCCGTCCATCCGGCAAATTCAAAACGTCGTAATAAAATTTATCTTGTTCATCCCAGAGGCCAATCCCTTCGTCGCCGATGTTGTTCATCGCTTCGGCGATGTGCAGGAAGTGTTCGAAAAATTTCGTCGCGATGTCCTCATAAACTTTGTTGTGCTGCGCCAGTTCGAGGGCGATGCGCATCAGATTCAGCGAATACATCGCCATCCAACTCGTGCCGTCGGCTTGGTTGATGAAACCGCCGGTCGGCAACGGTGCGCTGCGATCAAACACACCGATGTTGTCGAGTCCAAGAAATCCGCCTTGAAAAATATTTCGTCCCTGCGCGTCTTTGCGGTTTACCCACCAGGTGAAATTCAGCATCAGTTTGTGAAAAACTTTTTCGAGAAAGACGAGATCACCTTTGTCGCCACGCTGCTTGCGGTCCATTTGAAAAACGCGCCACGTCGCCCAGGCATGAACCGGCGGATTCACATCGCCGAACGCCCACTCGTAAGCGGGAAGCTGGCCGTTCGGGTGCATATACCATTCACGTGTGAGCAGGAGCAGTTGGTGTTTGGCAAATTCGGAATCCACTTGCGCCAGAGGAATGCAGTGGAACGCGAGATCCCAAGCCGCGTACCACGGATATTCCCACTTATCCGGCATCGAAATAATATCGGCGTTATTCAGATGCTTCCAATCGCTGTTGCGTCCGTGACGACGCTCGCGTGGCGGCGGAACTTGTCCGGCATCGCCATTGATCCATTCCGGTACGTCATAATAAAAAAATTGTTTCGACCAAATCATTCCGGCGAAGGCCTGCCGTTGAACATTGCGCGAATCTTTGTCGTGAATATCTTTTTGCAGTTCGCCATAAAATTCGTCCGCCTCACGTCTGCGTTCGTCAAAAATTTTATCAAAATCGGCGAATGGTTTTGCAACGGTTGATTTAACCAACCGCAGACGAACCGAAGTTGATCCTCGCGCAGGAATTGAAAGCACGCGATGGGCGGCGACTTTCGTTCCGTGCTTTTGCGAATTCACCGCCGCCTTGTTTCCGCCAATGATGTATTCGTGAAAAGCATCTTTAAAAAAACCTTGTGCGTCATCTTGTCCGAAATGGCGGCGCACATTCGTTTCATTTTCGCAAAACAAAAATTCCGGTTTGCCTTCACAGGAAAATTGGTAATCGCCGAGTTCGGGATGTTTGGCGGTGACAGCCCCTTTGCTCGTGACGAACATTTCTGGTTTTTGGGCGTCGGCTTTCCACGACCACGTATTGCGAAACCAGATTTGCGGCAGCAGATGAATCGTCGCTTCGTCCGGGCCGCGATTGTGAACCGTGACGAGCATCAAAATATCTTCCGGACCAGCTTTCGTGTATTCGACGAAGACATCGAAGTAGCGGTCGTCGTCGAAAATTCCCGTGTCCATCAACTCGAACTCGCCTTGCTCTTTTCCGCGACGACCATTTTCCTCGATGAGTTGCGCGTAGGGAAATTCGCGCTGCGGATATTTGTAGAGCATTTTCAAATACGAATGAGTCGGCGTGGCGTCGAGGTAGTAATAAATTTCCTTCACGTCCTCGCCGTGATTTCCTTCGCTGTTCGTGAGGCCGAACATGCGCTCTTTCAAAATCGGGTCGCGGCCATTCCACAGCGCAAGCGAGAGACAAAGGCGCTGCTGGCGGTCGCTGATTCCGGCGATGCCATCTTCGCCCCAGCGATACGCGCGGCTGCGAGCGTGATCGTGCGGAAAATATTCCCAAGCCGTGCCGCCTGGGCTGTAATCTTCGCGCACCGTTCCCCATTGGCGTTCGGAGAGATAAGGTCCCCAACGTTTCCAACCTTTTTCTGTGCTTTCAGCGAGACGAATTTTTTCGGCGGTGTTCATATCAAGTTTGTACGGTTGTTAAGTTGATCGGTAAAAAACTTGCGACGAAATCTTTCATCGCGGACTGTTGACAATCCAAATGATTGTTCTTGCTCAATCGGTAAACGGCAGCGACCCAGAACGCATGGTTGGTCTCCTGGTAATAATCGGTTTGGTTGGTTATGTCGCTTGGGCAATTTTGAAAAAACTGAACAGCCCAACGATTAGTCCCGATCCGTGGGACGAAAGCGTCGCCGCAGAAATTGAGAAGGAAGATTCCAAGCCCATTTGCCATCGCTGTTTGACGCCTCACGATAGTTCGTCCGATTTTTGTCCGCGCTGTGGTGCGTCTGTCGGGCAATACACGAATTGGCTGCCGTATCCCTATTTGTTTTCGTTGGGTCATATGTTGCGAGTTGGAACAAGCGGCGACTTCAAAAAAACACGACTCAACGTGGTAGGTTTTTTTCTGTTGGCATTGGTAGAGTACCTGTTCTTTGCACCTATTTATTGGGCAGTATTCTTTTTTAAATTGTCTCGTGAACCTGTGGGTTCCAAAACGAAACAACTCCCGAAACCTGATTCGCAAGACGGGTAGCTCAACCGCCCGTTTCAAATCCGGGATACAACGTCATCCCGCCATCCACAAAAAGAGTTGTGCCGTGAACGTAATCCGATTCGTCAGAGGCGAGCCAAACCGCCGCGCGACCAATTTCATCCGGCTCGCCGATTCGTTTGTAGGGAATCAATTTCAAGAGATTGTTGTAAGCTTCGCGCGTGTCCCAGGCTTCCATGTTGATCGGCGTGCGGATGGCTCCGGGCGCGACGCTGTTCACGCGAATGCGATGCGGCGCGACTTCCTGCGCGATGCTCTTCATCATCAACATCACGCCGCCTTTGCTCGCCGCGTAGTTGACGTGTCCCGCCCACGGAATCACTTCATGCACCGAGCTGATGCAAACAATTTTTCCGGCCGCGCATGAAATTTCTTTGCGCACACCGCGCCGTTTGAACTCGCGTACCGCCGCGCGCGAGCAGAGAAATTGCCCGGTGAGATTGATATCCAAAACAAATTGCCATTGCGCCAAAGTCATTTGGTCAAACGGCGCATCTTTTTGAACACCGGCATTGTTGATGAGAATGTCCACCGTGCCGAACTCCTCAATCATGCGCTTGAACATCGCTTCGACCTGATCCTCTTTTGAAACATCAGCTTTGTGCGTGATCGCTTTGGCTCCGCAACGTCGAATTTCTTCCGCGACTTTTTCCGCCTCCTCGGCGCGGGAAGAATAATTCACTAATACATCCGCTCCGGCGTGTCCGAGCGCGATGGCAATCCCCTTTCCAATTCCCGAACTGCCACCCGTCACCAACGCCTTTTGTCCCTTCAAAATTCGATTGATGGCGCAAGCCGGCATAACCGGTTCAGGAAATTGTTCTGCAATAAATTCTTTGTCGGGGACGCGCGCGCGCGCCGCGGGCAGTTTTATTTCATTGGTGTTCATAGCGGATTTAAATTCGTTGTTAATGACATTTTCGCATTCCAGAATTGGTCACGGGAATTGAAGTTCTTTACACTAGAATTTGATACTGAAAACTGCACTCAAAATATTCGAAAGGGATTGTGACTCTGCTGGTGAGAATCGGCGAACCTTCAGATAACACCTGCTCCGTTTTGACAGGAGCAGCGAAATCGTTACGATGCGCAGCATGAAACCAAAACGCCGCCAACTCCGTTTGACCTTTGTCGCCAGCGGAGAATCCGTTCTCGCCGAGATGCTCGACGACGAAGCGCCCGCCGTTTGCGAACACGTCTGGAAAATTCTGCCCATCGAAACCAAAGTCATTCACGGCATGTATTCCGGCTTTGAAGTTTTCGCGATGCTGGAAAATCCGCAGCCGCTCCCCGAAGAAAATCGCGTGCAACTGCCGCTGCCCGGCGAGCTGCTTTATTTTTACGACCCCAGCACCGGCGCGGTCGGCGCGAAAAAACCGGTGGCCGAACTGGTTTTGGTTTACGGGCGCGGCGTGACGTTGCGCGCGCACGAAGGGGTGCCGACCCATTGCAGTCTGTTCGCGCGCATCCCCGGCGATTGGAAATACGACTGGAACAAATTCGC
>JBDSLX010000301.1:0-2994 GCA_039916145.1 Verrucomicrobiota bacterium
CTCTGTCTCGGAATGCAAATCGCCACGATAGAATTCGCGCGCAATGTTCTCGGACTTGCCAAGGCGCACTCAACAGAATTTGATCCCAACACACCGCATCCAGTCATCGCATTGCAAGAGGAGCAAAAGAAAGTTGCGAAAAAAGGCGGCACAATGCGGCTCGGTTCTCAAGCCTGCCAACTAAAGGTCGGCTCGAAAGCCAGCCAGCTTTACGGCGCATTTTGCATTCACGAACGCCATCGCCACCGCTACGAATTCAACAACGCGTATCGCGAAAAATTTGAGAAAGCCGGCTTTTCCATCTCCGGCAACACGCCCGACGGAAAATTGGCGGAAGTCATCGAACTACCCGACCACCCATTCTTCATCGCGTCACAATTCCATCCGGAATTTCAAAGCAAACCCAACCAGCCGCACCCATTTTTCAAAGGCTTCATCGCCGCCGCGCACACACAACTTCATCACAAGACGTTGTAATTTTTTGCGATGGGACTGTTCCAGACAATCAATCTCGAAGCCAGAAATCGTGGATTGAATTTTCTGGTCATCGGCGGTTTGGCGGTAAATTTCCACGCCTATTCCAGAGAGACAGCGGATTTGGATATTTTGATTTGCCGCGATTCGCGTGACGCTTGGTTGCAATTGTTTTCCGAGCTTGGTTACACCATCGATCAGGAAAAAGGAGGGTTCATTCAGTTTTTATCTCCCAATCAAGAAGCGTGGCCCATCGATTTGATGTTGGTGAATGAAACCACTTTCGCGTCCATGTTCGACAACGCAAAGGAAGTCGAAATGTTCGGAGAAAAACTTTTGATTCCGTCGCTTGAGCATTTGATTGCGTTAAAACTGCACGCGCTAAAACACAGCCACGCCGGACGGTTTATGAAGGATTTTCTCGATGTTGAAAATCTTGTGCGCGCGAACAAGGTTGACCTGCGCTCAAATAATATTCGCGATTTGTTCCTGAAATATGGCACTTTGGAACTGTATGAAAAAGTATCCCGCGCCTGCGGAATCACATGAAATGCAATTGAAAGAAGCCCCTCCATCGGGAGATCTGGAATTTCCCGTTGCGCCGGATTTTATTTCGCGTCCACCAAGAATTGATCCACAGGTGATGCTTCGACGGATTGAAGAAACAATGCCCTGGCGAAACCAGCGTCCGGGCGCGCGGGAACAGCGGCTTGCTGAAAAAATTTCGGCGGAATTTATACTTTGATCTTTGGATTCGGAAAAACAGAATTGGATCAGACCTTCCAATTCTCCTCTTATGAAACGCCAGCTTGCCCGGCTGCTCATCGTGATCTGTTGTTTGGCGTTGCCATTCATCGTTTGGCGATTGTGGCTGGCGCACGATGTCCACAATCGACTCGAAGCAATTCGTGCGAACGGGTTTCCCTCCAACGGTGGCGAATTAAATAAATGGTACGCCGCCGTGCCAGACTCAGAAAACACCGCTCTTGCTTTGACCCAGGCGTTTGAACTGCTTCGTATTTATTCGGATGGCCGTTCCAACCAAGTGACGGACTTTAAATTTTCTGAAAGAAATCTTCCATTGTCTCCTGCCCAAACAGAACTTCTGCGCGGCTACGTGGAGTTGAATATGACCGCGCTAGAAAAAGCCAACGAAGCATTGAAACGAACCGCCAGCCGTTACCCCGCCGATTTCTCTCTGCTTGCCAACACACCTCTGCCGCACCTGCCTCACATCCGGACGATCTCTCGGCTAAATGAATATCAAGCGGCCTTGGCAATCCAGAGTGGGGATGGAAAGAACGCAACGCGCAATATCGAAAAAATTCTTCTCTTAGCCGGTTCTCTCGACAATGAACCGTGTCTGATCTCACAATTGGTGCGAATGATGACCGTGCGATTGGCCGTTTCAACTCTGGAACGCAGAGTGAATGGCGGGCCGCTTGCTTCCAGCGAGATAACCAATTTAGTTGCGGCGATTGCGCAGGTTAAGACAACCAATTCCATGTCTCGCGCTTTGACCGGTGAACGCGCGATGTCTATTCCCTGGTTTCAGATGAGCCAGAAGGAAGTTGCACAAATTGCTCTACCGACGAAAGATGGTGAAGAAAAATTATTATCTGGAGGACGCCCGTTCATTCTCTGCTTAGTCGGATATTACGACCGGGACCTTCGCTACTTGCTGGAAACAATGGACACGAGCATCACGCTCGTCAGCCTTACACCGCCCAATAGTTTATCGGCAGATCGTAATTTCGCACGATCCGGTGCCGAAGCGAAAAAGCGCAAGCTGACGGTTTCAGGTTTGGTTCTTTCAACTTTCGCAGGAACCGCTGCCCAAGAAGCGAAATTTATCGCTTATGTTCGATTGGCCAATCTCTCGCTCTCCATCGAAGAATTTAGAAATCAAACCGGGCGGTTGCCGGACATACTCGAGGAATTCACACCCAAATTTGTCGCCGACATTCCAGAAGATCCTTTTGACGGAATGTCGCTTCGATATCGCAAGTTGCAGAAGGGTTATCTCATCTACAGCATCGGTGCAGATCGACGGGACAATGACGGATTGGAAGAAGCGGACAAGAAACAATCTCCCGATAAATTATCCTTCGATCTGACTTTCGTTGTGGAGCGATGATGTGCGTTAGACCGCCAGTTCTTTCATCTGCTTCAGCAATACCGGCACGTTTGCCCAAGGATCTTTCGCTTCGTATTCGAGCGCGACGTAGCCTTGGTAATTCGTCTCGCGCAAAATTTTGAACATGCGCGGCAAATCCGTCGATTCTTTTTCGGCGGCGTCTTTCTTTTTTATGTCCGCTTTGACCTGCACGTTCACTGCGTAAGGCGCGATTTTCGCGAGATCACCGTATGGATCGGCCGTGTGAAAATTTCCGGTGTCGAGATTGATTCCGAGCCACGGACTTTTCACCGCTTGGATGATTTCCAAAATTCCATCGGCTTCGGCGACGATGCCGCCGTGGTTTTCCAGGCCGAGAAAAATTCCGTTTTTGCCGGCGTATT
>JBDSLX010000302.1:0-7989 GCA_039916145.1 Verrucomicrobiota bacterium
ACAACGCCACGCCCGCGCCGGAATACTTGATCGTCGCGTAATCGTAATCACTGCCGCTGCCAACCGACCGCCCCGTCACGAACACGTTGCCGCTGCCATCCACCACCACGGCCCCGGCTTGGTCCCTGTTGTTCTCCGGCCCGTTGTAACGATTGGTCCACAACGCCACGCCCGCGCCTGAATACGCAATCGTCGCGTAATCGGAAAGAAGGTTGGTGCCAAGCGAATCCCCCGTCACGAACACATTGCCGCTGGTATCCACCGCCATCGCTTCGGCGTAGTCATCGCTGTTCCCCGGCCCGTTGTAACGATTGGTCCACAACGCCACGCCCGCTCCTGAATACTTGATCGTCGCGTAATCGTCAGAACTGCCGCTCCACGATTCCCCCGTCACGAACACGTTGCCGCTGGTGTCCACCGCCATGGCTCTGGCTTGGTCACCGCTGTTCCCCGGCCCATTGTAACTGTTCGTCCAAACCGGTACGCCGCCTCGTTGTGCTTGAGCCGTGGTGTCGCCCAGAATTCCCATCGCCAGCGCCACGGCGCAGAGAAACAGTTTGTGGTAAAAGGATATTTTCACTTGCGGATTAAACCACGTTTATTGACCCACCGCAACACTCACCACGTCACTGTAATCCGTGGTAGCAGCGGACGTGAGTCCGCTCTGACTTGATTTGAGCGAACTGACGTTCGCTGCTACGGGCTTTGATTTGGGCGATTTGAAGAGGAGATTGTAATCCCGCTTTTAAACGGCGGGTCGAGATAAATCAAATCAACGCTCTCGTCTTTGATTTGCTCGCGGAGAACATGGAGGTTGTCCCCGTAATAAAGCGCGTTCATGGGGAAAGATTAGAAATGTTGAGGGTGGGAATTGCAAGTCTGGCGCGAAGTATTCCAGCGGCCGACAATCCGTCGCGCTGGAAAGTTACGAAGGAACGCTCGTCTTCATTTCCCACGACGTCCATTTCATCAAACAACTCGCGACCAAAGTCCTGCACGTCAACGCCGGAAAAATCACGAGCTACGTCGGCGGCTACGATTATTTCCTCGAGAAAACCGGCGCCCTCGACGACGAACGCGCCGCGCTTACGGCGGGATGAGTTGGTGGTGCGAAACGCTGTCCTGTAATATTTTGCTATCAACCGACCCCAGAAACTTTACGGGGAACGCAGTTGGTAGAAGCGATATGGAACGTTCCCAGTGTTCGGATCGGTGAATTGGAACCATCCAGGAGAAGTTTGCGTGGCGGCACCGATGGATTGCCAGTCCACCAGATTGGTGGAGGCAAAGACGCTATAGGTCTGGCCGTCGCTGTTCGAGTAGGCGAATTGAAATGTGCCGTCAGGCAGTTTCGTAAACTCGGTCAGCTTGACCATTCCCGGCGGTCCGATCGGCGTCACATCCGCCCACGACCGACCGAACCGCAGTTCATCCCATTGCAGGGCGGCTGGTACACTGGAGGAACCACTGGCCGCATTCTGCCGCATGTTGAAGCGATCAATGGTGAATCCATCCGGGCCGTTCGTCGTGGAAATAAAACCCGTGGCTGGCTCGGAGGGTGTACCGAAGGTGGCTGAACCGGGATTGATCCATAAAGTCCCCGTGTTAGGTGCGACAGTGAAATCATACTTGCCGACGAGAAAAATGGTGTCGACGGCGTGACGTTCGGTCGTATCGAACGTTGTCGTCGCGCCTGAGCCGCCTTTTTGAGCACCGAAGACGTAGCCACCCGGAGAGTTGGATCTGATCATGACCTGTAGCCGAAAGCTGGTGTTGTCGGTTGCAGTCAATGCTCCCACTTGCGAAGCTAATCCATTCCATGAGCCAAAGCCGAGGTCATTGATTCTGAACAGTGCTGAGAAATAAATTTTTCCGCTGCTGATGTTGGTTCCGAATAATCTTCGCACACCCAGTCCTGTTCCTCCATTGGTGACGCTGTTTCCGATTGATGTTGCGAGACCGGGCCAGAAAAGACTGCCACTAGAAACATTTAAATCATTTGCGCCGGTTCCGTTGCTAGTCCAGTTCAATGGCGTGTTGCTGCTGACCGGGCCGCCGATGTTTGCATAATCAAACGGTTCATACAGAAACTGGCCAGGTGGATTCGTGGGGGCAATCGTCAACGTTGCTAGAGCACTCGTCACACTGCTGGAAAAATTCGTGATGATAACGGCGTAAGTGGTGGCATCCGCAGTGGAGACATTCGCAAGGTTCAACGTAGGGCTGGTTGCGCCGGAAACGTTTCCGCCGTTGGCAAGGGGCAAGCCGTTTTTAGTCCATTGATATGCCAATGGTGCCGCGCCTATCGCCGATACCGAAAATGTCGCCAACGTTCCGGCGAGGTTCGCGCGACTGACGGGTTGCGTTACGATCGCGGGCGCGCCGTTAATCGTCAAATCGGCTGACCCGCTCGCACTCGCGCCACCATTGAAGACCGTGACTGCGTAGGCCGCGCCGCTGGTGACGGAGCTAACAGTGAGTTGCGGTGTTTGCGCGCCTGAAATTGCACCGCCGTCAGTCAATGGAACGCCGTTCTTGAACCACTGATAAAAAAGCGGCAAGCCGGTTGCAGTCACCTCGAATATAACCGTACTGCCGCCGCCGACGTCTCGGCTTACCGGTGGTGTTAATATAACCGGCGCAACCCAGGCTTGGACGGAGGACAGTTCTCCTGAGGAAGGTGGCCCGCCTGGCGCGCTGAGACCCACTGTGCCGAGGTAGCTTTGCACCCCCGCCGGGTAAGACGGCCGCATGTGAATAGATTTGTTACCTTCATAATTGTATAACCAGACGGCAGGAGCGGTAACAGCGCTAGAAGGTGCATCCATAAGATATTTCACCAACTGCATCGCCATGTTGTTCTCAATAGTGGAACCTCCCACACCTCCCACCGCGAACGGAGGGCGTCCGCCGATAAGTCCATTCGTCGGCGAGACCGGGTAATCTGGAATGACAATAGCCGGACACATGTTATTTACAGGACGCTTGCCCGGAGCGATGGAATCGGGCCAACCCGGTCGTGCGTCGAATAGCGCCATCCCCTGCCCCAGCACGAGGGCGCGATTTGTGACCGCGACCTGCGCGCCAAAGCCGCCGCCCATGCTGAAGGTCAATGCGACACAGTTTCCCCATTGGTCGGAGGTCGAGATATTGCGAGTGCCATATCTGATGTCGTCCCATTGCACGAGAATCGGCACGTTGGTCTGGTTATTGACGGCTTCAATGATCGCACCCGCAAGACTGTTGGTCAGCGGAATTTCATTTGTGTCCCACGGACAGCCAGGCTGGTAGCCATTCGTCGCATGCGCCAATAACTGATCGCAAAAATTTGTGCTGCCGTTGCCGAGAATATCCGGCGGCAATACTCCACTCCACGGGTCGCCCAGCCATTGAAAATGGTCTTTCCACATCAAACGCGAAACCTCAGCCCGCGAGTGCCAGTAATGCAAACTGTCCCAGGTACCGTCCGGGCCATTAGTCCATCCGAGCGCTTCAATCATCGCAATTTCTTCCAAAACGGAAAGCCCGGCCGAACCGGGCGGGGCAACGCACACCCACGCGGGCGTGCCGTTGGGAGGATCGAAGTGGCGCCTGTACGGCGTCACCTCGCGCGGCCGATAATTTGTCATGTCTGCATAAGTCACAAGGCCGCCGTTGGCTTGCATTGCGGCAGCGATGTCCAACGCGATGCCGCCGGAATAAAACACGGCGTGGGGGTCGTTGCTGCTATGTGGATTCGGAGTCCCGTTGTTATTCAGGTAGCCGGGGCTGTTTGTATACAAATCCATCAACAAATTACTCACACTTGTCAAAGTGTAATAGGCCGTGCCCGCTGCCTGGCCGTTCGCAATTCGTGCCAGCGCCGGTTTCAAAATTTCAGCGAATGGAAAATAATTCGTTCCGTCCATCTTCCGCCCGTAATTGGTTTGCGCCATGAAGAGACCGGCAAAAGTGCCGGGCACGCCCGCCGCCTTCCACCCGTATTGATTGGCGGGCTGTCCGCCAGCGATCCATTTGCCAGTCGTTGGATCCACACTACTCGCAAACATATTCGAGGACGCGAGCGAGCCGGCTGCGCTGTTGAAATCAATGCACGTGACCCATTGCGGTTCCCCGTCCCAGCCGGATTTGTAAATCATCATGTGACCGCCGTAACCACCAAGACTGGCATTCCCGGGATTCACGACGCAGGCAGCGAGTGCGGCGGCGACTGCCGCATCAACCGCATTGCCCCCGCCTTTATAGCTGAAAACTCCCGAACCGCCGCCAGCACCAAGAATTTCAGTCGCGGCCAAGTGAACAGAGGAGTTTGCACTCACCGTGCTGACGGAACCGACGTAATCCGCGCGAGCTATCATGTGGGCCCAACCAAGCGCCGCAGCGGTCGCACTCAGCAGAACGAGCGGGCCTTTTCGGAAGGAGAGATTAAAAGCCTTCGCCGGCAAGTCTGTTTTCCAATTCGGACATGTTGCTTTGTTTTTCGGAGCGGCGGAGGTGGTGTCGAGGCAGACCGTTTGGCCGCCAGTTTGAACCGACGTGCGCGATCTATGATGAAGTTCAAACACAATAAGGTGTGGTCGCGACAACGATCCTGTGAATAACTAGAAGCTCCTCAGTTTGCAACTGACGGCCGGGGTTCACTTTCTCGTGTCAGTCCATGAATCAGACTGGAACATGATGAGAGTATTTTTTCGTCTGTCCGTTGTCAATTCGCAACCAAAGCAATGGCAAGGCGCGCCTTCAAAGAGACAGAAGTCTTTAGCTCGCCTATTTAAGAATTGTCCAAACCGAAATCCTCAGCGCGTTGCGCCGATTTATTTTTTGAGTTCGAGCATCAAAGCTTTGTTCTGACAAAATTCTAACCATCGAATTTCGTTTATTGATGTTCAACTCGTTCGCTTCCGTCAGTTGGATTCTAATTTCGTGAGGCCCATTAAAAATCGTAGCCACCATAGCCACCACTGCCGCCGCCGAATAATTCAATTGCAACGCGCACAAATGGCATTTGCGCCACTGCACGGGCAGGAGTGGGACGTTGAAAACTGCGATACATTTGCTGGTAGAGGGATCGGTAAGTTTGCTCCTGTGTTTTGGCGTCTGTCTCTTTTTTTTCCAAAACGGCTTTGCTGGCATCCAGGGAGAGCAACTTTGTTACGGGTTCCGGTTGTTGTTTTTGTCCAGCTTCAACGGAGTTCCATAACCCTACAGGATCGGTGACATTTTCAAAACTGGACTGCACATGGCGCGAAAGCGGGTCGAGGCGCAGAATGTTGAAGGCAATTTCATTGTGTTCCTGTTTCGGCAGGCGAACGTGCTTGGCCAATTCTTGAAGTTTTTTCCAGGCATTCAGATAAGAGGGATCAAGACGCACGGCGGTTTGGAAGTGTGGCAACGCTTCCGCATAACGCTCCTGTTCTTCCCGCAAATAGCCGAGCAGATAATGCACCTGCGGTTTGTCGGGGGATTTCTTGGCGAAGTCAGAAAATATTTTCTCCGCCAGACTTTGTGCGCGCTGGCCTTCAAAGGCCCGTTCGCATCCGAAACAATGGCTTTCCACGCGACCAAAACTCTCCGGCATCAATTCGTAGGCACGGCGATAATGCGCTTCGGCCTCATCATGCAGACCCAGTTCCGAAAGCTGGATCGCCAATCGCGACTGGATGCAGTAAGCGTCTGCGAACAAATTCAAAGAGTCCTCATACATCTTGATCGCGGGCTTCAGCAGTCCAGCGGAATAAAATTTATCAGCCTTCTCCGAAAGGCGGATGGCGTTGACCGCTCCGCGAAAAAATTCCGCCTCCTTTTTGTCGCCACGCGCCTCGCGAATATCCGCGAGCACAGCGTAAGCCCGCAACCGGTCGTTCGGTCCTTGTTCACCATCGGATGGGTCGATGGATATCGCCTGGCGCACGACCTTTTCGGCTTCTTCCAGTTTGTTTCCACGACGCAATAATTCCGCCTTCCAGATCAAAGGTCGTTCTTCGAACTGGTCGAGCGCGAACAGTTCATCCAGTTTGCTCAGGGCATCTTTTTCTCCGAGAGAAATGAGCAATTCATAGGCGCGATCCAAGCCAGGCTGGTGGTTTAACAAATCATTCACGACTGCACGCGCTTCGTCCTTTCGTCCAATGGAAGCGAGAGCATTTCCCGCAACATAGGCGATGGGCAAAGGAGAGTCGCTGTTATGGACTTGTTTGATGGAAGGCATGTAGAAACCAGAGTAGTCCTCGCGCATATCGGCTAAATCCTTCGCATTCCAGTAAGGCGCCTTTTCTAACAATGTCAGCACATCCTGATGTCGTCCGCTTTTGTGATAAACTTTTGCCAACGCAATCAAGTAGCCGCGCGCCGGCCCACCATCCAGGGCATCCATTTCTCCGGAGGGCGCGGTCTTGGTCGCACCCGCCAACGCGTCCGTTAAAACCGCTTCTGCTTCGGGACCGCGATTGAGTTCCACCAGCAGTTCTGCCAGAGCAGGCACCACGTTCTCGGAACCACCGTAGTAAGATTTTTTGGCAGCTGGTTTTTCCAACGATTTTTTTGCGCCGACGATGCCTTCGTTGATCCATTCCGGTTTATGAAGAAGCATGCCGATACGCGCCAGCATGATACTTAATTGCCCAGGGCTTTCTTCGCGTTGAGCGCGTGAGGGCGGGTTTTCATTGATGAGGCGGCGCATTTCTTTTACGCCTTCATCCACCTGTTCAGCGGCGAGTAAAGCGCGGAAGAGCGTTTCATCGATGGCAGATTTTTTTGCTTTGCTCAAGTCATCGCGGGCAGCAGTGGCGCGAGCGAGCGTCAGCATCCGATCGGTTTTTCCTGCTTTCGCTGCCAATTGCACATAATCGCTCCAGAATGGCAACGTGGGATCCTGCGAAAGCAATTCGAAAAAGAAGTCATCGAGGGCCTTGGTGTAACCGGCTCGCTCCATTCCTTTCATCGCTTCGGTGGGCAGGGAAACCGCGCTTTGTTTGGCGAGTTTTTTCGCCACAGCAACCGCCTCTTTTGCGCGCTGTTTGCTGATGAGGCCGAGCATGTAATAAGTTTGTGCGCGCGCTTTCTGTCCGTCCTTGCCTTCGTTGGAAAAGAAAGACAGGTCAGGAAGGCTTTCGAGTCCGGCGGGCGGAGCAATCGTCCCTTTTTCTTTTTCCGGCGGGAAACGTTTGTCCATGGCCTCATAAAGCTCCACCGAATCCAATGAATTGATCAATTCCCAATGCGGTTTTTTTAGCGAGTCCATCATTTCCAGCGCTAGTTTTTGCGCGAGTCGCGAGGTATCGTTCACGCCCTCGATATTGAGACTGGCATTTTCTTCCTGCAAAGCTTTGCGAAGAAACGCTTCAGACTTTTCGGCGCCAACTACGGAAACAATATTCGGGATGCGCAGATACTTTGGGCTGCGCTCATTGCCTTGAGCTAGCTGGCGTTCCAAAGATGTTATCACTGCTTCAGGATCGTCCATGGTGGCCAGCATCGCTTGGCTGATGCGTTCTAAAATATTGCGGTAGGTGTAAACGGACTGAGCATCCGCTTTTTCCGCCTGCGATTGCAGCGCGGTGATTTCCTTTTTGCGAGCTTCCGTATCGCTGGTCAACGTTGCGGCCAACAGGCGCAAACCCGCTTCGCGCATCACACCCTCTTCTTTAGCCGCAGGCCGGGCGAATATTGCTTGAGCCAGCGCCGCCCAATCTTTCGGCGGCGGCAATGCTTCCATCAAATCATTTGCGGTAATCGGCAACGTCATCCCCGAAATTTCCCGCTGACCATCGGTAGAAAGTTTCGAAGCGCGGTCCATTAACTCCAACCAACCCGCTGCCGCTTTGTCAGGTGACAATGCGTTCACCTTTTTCTGAAAATCTTTTAGATCCTTCCGCAACACTGCTTCGTCGGATGAATTGGTTGTTGCGTTGGTGGACGCACTTTGTTCTTCGACCTTTTTTAAAACTGAATCCGCCCCTTGAAATTCGGCGGCAAAAATCATCGATGGAG
>JBDSLX010000303.1:0-9229 GCA_039916145.1 Verrucomicrobiota bacterium
TTCCAATTCTTCGGTGCGAACAGGCACGCTGAAAATAAAGGGAAGGTGTCCGGTGCAACAATCAGGCAAGCCATGTTTCTCCCTACGGACAAACTACCAACACGTCTAATGGAATCCTTGAAAGGAATTTTTGCCCTCAGTCAATCCCAAGAAATGAAGTGATGAGTCTCGGAGGCCGGCGAGGCCGCCACCATGCCGCTCGCCGATGATGCCGTAACGCCGCACCTCCGCGCTGTTACTGGGCGCAATGGAGAGGGCGATGGAATCATTATGGACATCCAATCCGAGATATTGGATAACGTTCATGTGTCTGCTTTCCTTTCTTTGTTTGTGTTTAACGACCAACCAATGTGGCTCGGCTCTCCGACACACCTCGGCGCGCAACCCATGTTCCTGGAAAGCAGACACGCTTCCCTTAAACATCGCCAGCCATACTGACTAGGCGGCATCACGCGCTATGACTTCCGACACCTTCAAAGCGAAATCGAAGCGGCTGGGCGTGGCATTCTTTGTCGTCTTCTTCGGGGTTGCCATCCCGCTGCTTGCAGCCGTTCTTTACGGCGCACATTGGGTCAGCACGGAGTTTCAGTTCGAGCGCACGGTCGTCTTTCTTCTCTCCACCCCGCTGGCTTGCGGCGCGTTCATCGCGGGTGGCTTCGTTGTGCAATCGCTCGACCGCAGGTACGGATTGCGCTGCCCCCACTGTGGCCACTCGCTCACATTCCGTCGTCATCCGGCGCGCATCAACGCCTCGGGATCTTGTCCAGATTGCCATGAGACAGTATTCAACGCCGCCTCATAAAGAAACATAGTTGAAGTGAGGAAGCCTGTTTTTGTGGGGGTTGCCCCAACTGAAAGGTGGTTGGTGTGCTAACCGTGCAACCCCGCTTCAGGCGGCTTTTTCTCAGACGCCTTTTCCCTGGCGGGTTTAAGGTTGGTGCGTTCGAGCGTTGCCTGGGCCAGGTGTTCCAATTCTGCGTCGGAAACATTGGGCAGGAATTTGGGGCGATAGATTTCCTCGTGAAAAATTTTAGCAATAGCGAGCATGGGTAACGCGATCAAAACGCCCAACACGCCAAAGATGCCGACACAAAAAAGCATGGAAAAAATCACGGCGACGGGATGCATTCGTAGTTGGCCGCCAACAACCACTGGCATGATGATATTATTTTCAAAAGCCTGCACGCACAGGTAGGCCAGCAATACCCAGAGCGGCAGCAAACCTCCGTGGCCGACCGCCAGCAACAGGGCCGGAACCGCCGCGAGAATGGGGCCAATGTAAGGCACTGCTTCAAAGACCAGCGCGATCAAGCCGAGCACCAGCGCATCCTGGAAACCAACGAGCGGCCACATCGCCAGAAAAATCATCAAGCCGATAATGGTCATGCCAGTAAGCGTGGCCAGCGCCCAGCGCGGTACGAATTCCACGATGCGCCGCGCAATTTTTACCGCCCGTTCGTGATGTTGCTCAGGAATGATTTCGTAAAATGTACGGATGACGGGACGCGGCCTGAGCAACGTAAAAACGACCCCGAAAAATACGGTGATCACGACCAGGACTAGAGACGCCGCGTTGGAGGCGAGGACTTTGAAACTACTGGACACTCCGCTGAAGACCGATCCGATGCCCGACCGAAGGAAGCCTTCTCGCGCCGGAGTTTTAGCGGAGTCTGGTTCTACGGGTGGAGGAGTTGGCGGCGGCGCTGGCGCATTGGTTTGGAGCGATGGGTCTTCGCGCTGGACTTCGGTGGTGACTTCTTTCTTTAGTTTTTGTTCTGAGATGGCGGCCTTTTGTTCAATTTTTAGAATCGGCTTTTGAATGCGTTGCCAATATTGCGGCAGTTGTTCGACGAATTTTCCGGTGGAACGTTTGATGGGAGTGTAGAAAGCAAAACCAGTAAGCACGACAATCGCCAGAAAGATGACGACGACGAAGGCGGTGGCGAGGGTGCGTCCGCCAGTAAGGCGTCGGCGCAGCTTCAGGATGAGCGGATTGATCGCCAGCGTTAGAAGAAGAATGAGAATGAAGGACAGCAGAATTGGGGACAGAGTGGAAAAGTTCTTGATGAAGACATACAAGGCCGCCGCCAAAAAAATTGCGGAATAAAGCGAGCGCGATTGGGTTGGGCTTTCTTTAGACATTCTTTATTCCCATTGGGAATGACGGAACGCTAATGTTCCGTTTCCCAGAGCCGCTCTTAACCATTTCAAGGTCATCCATGACGACTACAGTTCCTGAGGAAATCTCCCACGTATATTCGCGCGCGGGTCAAGTATTCACTGCGAGCAACGCGCTGTGAGCCCGAACCATCGGATTATTTTCGGCTTTGACCGGAATATTCTCAAAATCTCCGCGCAAAGCTTTCAACGCAAATTTTTCGCAATCAATTTCGCCACGAGTGCGGATACCATAATGGCGCAAAAGCGGAATGGGCGGACACCAACCGTGGACGGCGTGTTGAAAAAGAACTCCCAGGACGCCAGCGGTGAGCAGAAGCCATTTTCGATTTACCGCGACTCCCAAAGTCAAACCGATCAAACCAATCGAGGAAGCATTGGTTAGAAGTACGCGTTCGATGTCCCATTCCATTTCCAGTTCCTCGATGCGCGCGGAAATAATCCCTTTGGATTTCGTCGCATAAAACTGGATGTGGGTTTCAATCTCGCGATCAATATCTTCCAAAGTTTCGGGCGCGGTGTGCGCGCGAACCCGATCTGTTTCCTGTATTCTCATGTGCGGTTTAAAATTCACGGTCTGGCCTTGCGGTTTTTTCAGCTTCAAGGATGAAGGACTTGAAGCAAATCCTCAATCAGGCGAATGCCGCTTCTATCAGCAGGAAAATTCCCCATCTGGAATCCGCAGAGCGGCTGAAACCATCGCGGCTCTCAATCAAGGACGGCGCAAGCGGAAAAATTTGGCTGCGGCAGACGGCGGATTGGTGAGCACGTTTTCGTCGGCCACAATTTCGCTTGGCGCTGAAAGATTTGTCCAGGCTGTCGGGCCAAAAGCAGAAGTTTCTTCGAGCAGAAAACCGGCGGAGCTGTAAGGCCACCGAATCACAGTGTCAGAGCCAACCTGGCTGATTCGCAAAAATGGTTTCGGTGTGTCGGCGTCCAAAATTCCGTCGAGATTCCGGTCAATGCCGATGCGCGTCCCCGAACCGGGCGGAACTCCCATCAGAGTCAGCGTGTCGCCCGCCAGAATTTTTGCCCGCAATTGCGCGCGGGTCAGCGTCGAAGAATTTGTCGTGTCCATTTTGTAATTCGCGAAGGCAGGCTGATAAATGAATCCGTGCAATTCGCCATCGATTTTTCCTTTGACGATGAAATCAATATTGGTGATTTGCGCCGCCTGCAACTCCAGCAAAGTCCAGTCGTTGGAAAGACTGAGAGAATTCACATTCGTCGCGACAGCTGTGCGCGTGTAGCCGACGGCAGGCGCGGTGCCGGTGTCGAAACATTGCACAAAGGCGTTGAGATTATTTTTCCGCGTCGTGTCGTTGGCGAAACTTCCGAAAACCGGCCGCGAGAGAAAATTCGTCAGCGTCGGGTCCATGCCGTCATGCACAATTCCAAATCCGCCGATGCTGGCCGCGCCCGCTTTGTTGTTGAAGTTGAGTTTTTGATAAACGTTGCGCAAATGCGGCACTTTAAAATCCTGCGATTCCTGCAAGGCCGCTCCGGCAATCAACTGGCGGTTCGATCCCGTCAGCACTGAATGACACGCGTTGCAGGAAAGGAGCGGCTGATAAGTTTCGTTGAGAAAAGTATTTCGTCCGGCCACGGCGTTTCCTCCCGCAAAATTCGTCGGGAAACTCCGATCCAAATTTTGATTGGGGTTTGGTTCAAAAGCGATGGTGTTGATGAAGGCGCGATATGCCGCCATGTCGGAATTCGTCAAAGTCGTTCCGCCCATCAGTCCGTCAAACGCGCCGTTGAAATGCAGAAAATTTGTGCGATCTCCGCGCCAATGGAGCGGATCAAGTGCGTTCAGCCCGCGCAACGTTTGTGTCGTCATCGGCCCTTTCATCGGATGCAATTGGAAAACTCCGGGAAGAGTTGTATTCGTCACGGAAGCCATTTGCCCGGTCGGATCACCTAAATCCCAGGCGATTAAATCCATTTCGGCGTCGATGTGGCAGGCCGCGCAAGACGCCGTGCCGTTTCCAGAAAGTTTTGCGTCGTAAAGAAATCCGCGCCCGTTGCGAATCACGGCGGGCGTCGGATCAAAACTGCCGATGGGAAATTCTTTCAGCAAAGAATCGTTGCTCGTGTCGAGGATCGAAATCGTGTTGGAAATTCGGTTGAGCACATAAAGCCGTTGCGCCGTGGCGTGGAGCGCTAAACCGCGCGGGCCACGCATCGTTGCCGGGTTCACCGATGCGCCAGTCGCCGGGCCAATTTCAATTCGTGAAAGAACATTTCCATTGCTATCGACTCGCGCCACACGGTCACTGCCGAACGCGGCCACAAACATGAAACTTCCGCTCGGATCAAAAGCGATGGCGGTCGGTTGTGCCAGCGCATTACTCATGGCTGAAAGATTCGGCAACTGGTTATAGTTAATTCCAGGGTTCAAATCGAAGGGCGTGATGGTTGGTACGATGCCGCTGAGGGAGCCGATGCGCGTGACCCGATTGTCCACGATGTGCCCGCGCACATTGGGTTCGAAACGCACGAGATTTCTGGCGTCAGTGTTCGCCACGAAAAGCTGGTCGAACGACGGTCGGATGGCGATGGCCAGATTGACCGTGCCGATGCGGGGAAAATAACGAATCACCGCCATGGAACTCACGCTGATTTCCACCACATCATTGTCCGGCATCGTGTATTTGATGACGTTCGTCACAGTCGTCCAATTCGTGTCCGTGGCATCGACGATCAATCCGACTTGCGGCGGCGCGGGTAAACTTGGATTCATCGGCGGCGTGGCGTTGGTCGGCTGCTTCGGCGCTTTGTCCGGCGGAACCAGCGTGGTGCGATTTCCCGACAACGCGAATGCGGCGTAAACTTTTGTTCCATCGGCGCTGACGCAGAGCGCGCGCGGATTTTCGCCCACGAGTGGAATCGCGGCAAGTTGTGTGTGATTCGTCACATCGAAAACGCGGATTTGATTATTGCGCGAACAACTCACGAACGCTTTGCCTCCGGCGAAAACCACATCCGCTGGTTCGTCTTTCACGTAAATCGTATCCGTCACGATTCGTTGCGAAATGGAAACGACGCTGATCGAATCGGAAACTTCATTGACGACCCAAACTTCATCAGCAGTGCGTGGATTGACGGAAACCGGCTCGACGCCCACGGGAATTTCCGCGAGCAAAATTGGATTCGACGGAAGCGTCACATCGAAAACCGAGAGCCGCGCATCGGGCGTGTTGACCGCAAATAATTTTGTTCCATCGGTGGAAAGGCGCACCGGGCTGGTTTGCTTGCCTTCAAAATTTACATAGGAACTTTGCGCGAAGCTCGACTGGGCGAGTGCGAAAATAGAAATCGCCGCGAGAAACAATTTATTTAAACGCATAAGATGGTTCGTCGGATTTTCGTCTTCGATACTGGCGGAAAAAATAGAAAATTTCAAAGCAATTCGGCTTCTGCGTAAAAAACGGCAGAGGACTACCGCAGTCCATAAGCTGGCGCGCATTAAGGACACCGCGAATTTCGCGAAGCGTCGTGGAGTGCAGCAGTCCTCTGTCGCTTTTCCATTTTTCGCGTTCACCTTTTTAAAATTTGTTTTATCTTTCGCGCCAGATGAGTTCCGAACCGGAATTAATGGCACGTTGCCGAAAAGGCGACGCAAAGGCGTGGGACGAACTATTCGATCTTCACTACGCGCCCACCACTCGTTTCATTTTTCAATTCTCACAGGATTTAACCAGAGAAGATGCCGAAGAAATCGCTCAGGAAGTTTTTTTGTCGGTCATAAAAAATCTGCAATCTTTTCATGGCTCAAGCCGGTTGCAGACTTGGATTTTCCGGATTGCGTCCAACAAAGCGCGCGATTTTCGCGAGAAACAACACGCGGCCAAACGCGGCGGTGGCAGAGCGAATGTTTCTTTGCAAGCCGAAGATCCTGAAACGGGTTTGACCCTCGATTTGCCGAGCAATGCCGCCGGGCCGGACGAACTTTTGTCGCACGCAGAGCGAATGCAGCAAGTCGGAATCGCACTCGAACAACTCGGCCAGCCTTGTCGGGAAATCATTCATCTGCGTTACTTCGCCGACTTGAGTTATGAGGAAATTTCCAACGAACTGGAGTTGAATCAAAAGACGGTCAGCTCACGTTTGAGCAAATGCCTGGATCAACTGGAGCAAATGTTTTTCTCGTCTGGGGAGAAAACGACGGTTTTTCCCGTCTAACTTGGTATGCCACCGGAGCCAAACAAAAAAATCGAAGAGTTGCTGAAAGGCTACGCGCAAAAACGCCGCGCCGAATCCGGCGCAGATTTCGCGTTGCATCCGGCAAGTCGAAAAATATTGCAGGGCGAAGTCGCGCGCGCATTTCCCCAAACCAAAGTGAAACCGTCGTTTCTCTTTGCGCTTTGGCCCCGGCTCGCGTTCATCGGAATTTTTACCGCGTTGCTCGCTATCACCGTCCTGGTTTTAAACACGCCGCCAAAATCCAAACCCGTTTTGGAATTGTCAAAACGTTCCGACCATCCGAGTCCGCCTGCTCCCGCGCAACGCCAATTGGCTGACGCAGAAAAAGCAGGGTGGGATCGGAGCACGGATAACGCCGACTTTTCCAGGAAAGACGTTCCGGCAGCTTCTCTAGCCAAACAAATGGACAGCCCGAGGGGAATTACAGTAATTGACGGCAGCGCAGCCGTGGACACGATTCGCGGCGAAGGAAAAATTTCGGAGCTGGGCGACCGGACTTCGCCGGTCGAAAGCAGATTCGACGCATTGTCCGATAAGAAAGAGAATTTCTTCACTCGCTCCACCAATACACTTACGGCTTCAACTTTTGAAACCAGTTCCATCCTTTCTGGAGCGGCTGTGGCTTCCCCAGGTTCCCGACCCGCGCCAGCCCCAGCGTCGGTCCAATTGTATGCCGATGCCTTGGCGCCGGTGCAGCGAAGATTTGTTCAGCAGGATTTGCGGGCGAAATTTCGACCGAACTTGTTGTCGCCGCCGCAGCCGAAAATTCTCCAGTCATTTGAACTCGCCCAAAATGGAAACATCATTCGCCTGCTCGACAGCGATGGCTCAATCTATGCAGGAGAAATTCTCCAGGCCACCAAAAACATCTCGGCTGAAAATGATTTGAAAAATAATGCCGGACGATCTTCTGAATTTGCTTTTCGCGTCGCCGGAACGAATCAGCAACTTCAGCAACTTGTGACCTTCACCGGAAATTTTGAGCTCACCAATGCAAACCTGATGGCGAACGAAAAGTTGGCGGAGAAAACCAGAGATGCCTTTGTGAGCGGAGAGTTTAAGCGACCATCTGGGATTGCCGGAACGGACGGCGGCTCCATTCAGGGAAAGATTTCCATCGGCGGCACCAACGAATTTGAAATTCAAGCTAGGGAAATTCCGAAATAGGAGAACGAATTGTTTGGAGGAAGTTGAAGTTCAAGCTTCAGCTTGTTCTGATCCCCCGAAACAAGCTGAAGCTTGAACTTCAACGCAAATTCAATGCAGGAATTTTGTTTGCCTCCTGCCGATTTGAATCAGAACATATTTTGCGATGGCCAAGCCGCTGAGAATTCCACGACGATTCCGCTACGAACACCAGATTTTGCAAAGCGGTTTCACGCAAATTGCTGGAGTGGATGAAGCGGGGCGTGGCCCCTTGGCGGGACCGGTCGTCGCCGCCGCGGTGATTCTCCCGACAGATTGGATTCTTGGCGGGATGCCGAAAAAGTTGAAAAAGGTCAACGACTCCAAACAACTCAATCACGAGGAGCGGGAAAACCTTTTCTCAGAAATAACTTCTCGCCCTGAAATCCGTTTTGCCGTCGCTGCGATTGACGAAAAAATGATCGACCAGATCAATATTTTGCAGGCGACGCATCGCGCCATGAATCTGGCTTTGGCTGAACTAAATCCTTTTCCCCACCATGCGCTCGTGGATGGATTGCCGGTAAAAACTCTTTCTTGTCCGCAAACCGCCATCGTCGATGGCGATTGCCTGAGCTATTCGATTGCCGCCGCGAGCATCATTGCCAAAGTCACGCGGGACCGGATGATGATTAAATATCACGAACTTTTTCCGGCGTATGGTTTTCACGAACACAAAGGTTACGGAACGCCCAATCACCTCGCGGCGATTAAACAACATGGCCCGTGTGCAATTCATCGCCTGACCTTTTATCCCATTCGACCGGTGCAAACGGAATTTTTGCGAGCATAGGACGCAGGGCGTCCCGCCTGCGGGTGTTTGAATCGGTTGGGTAGAGACACGCAGTCAGGATGCCCGCGCTCCGATCTGGCCTGAAAACTTGCGCAAAATTGCAATGAATTTGATTCGAAAATTTAAAACTTTGTTCGCCGGAAAAATCTTGCCGGAACATTTGCGACGCGGCGTTCTCGGCGAAAAGGCGGCGAAAAAATATTTACAAAAGCGCGGATTAAAATTTCTCTGCGCCAATTTCCGTTCGGCTCGCGGCGAAGTGGATTTGGTGTTCCGCGAAAAAAATTGCCTGGTTTTTGTGGAAGTCAAAACCCGTTCTTCCGAAGATTGGACTCGGCCCGCCGCCGCTGTGAACGCTCACAAACGAAAACTTTTGTCCGGTTGCGCGCTCGACTATTTGCAACTTCTCAAAAATCCAGAAGTGAAAATCCGTTTCGACATCGTGGAAGTTTTGTTGAAAGACGGCGCGGTTTTTGAAATTCGTCATCTGCCGAACACGTTTAGTCTCTCCAAGCCCTATCGCTACGGATAAACGTCTCAGGGCTGACGCATCTAAATTATTCTCATTAACACCGTGGCTTTAGCCCGGTGTCTAGCACGCCACGAAAGATCCCAGCCGTTTAACGGCTTCCCAAAACGGCACCCAAGCCGTTGAAACGGCTGAAATGTTATTTCCCACAGGATTTGCACCGGGCTAAAGCCACGGTGTTAATGAGAAATAATTTAGATGCGTCAGCCCTGAGACGTTTATCCGTAGCGATACGGCTTCGAGAGACTGAACGTGTTTGGCAGATGACGAATTTCAAAAACCGCGCCGTCTTTCAACAAAACTTCCACGATGTCGAAACGGATTTTCACTTCTGGATT
>JBDSLX010000304.1:0-1743 GCA_039916145.1 Verrucomicrobiota bacterium
GAGGAGGCGCGGCTGGAGCCGCGCGAAGTGGCGAACGCGCTTTGGCGCGACTGGCAACGTCCGGGGCGGATTGAAATTCCCATTTTTTTGCGTGATTACATTTCAGAGACACTCGTCAAAACCTCGCGTTCTCCAACGTCCATGCCGAAGCGGCAAGCGCGGCATTTGACGCCGGCTGGTTGATCATCCCGAAAGTGTTGCAAAAAATCGGGTTGCAATTCTTCACGCAACCTTCATGCACGGTTACCCGAATCCTTTAACAAGACTTCGGGTTGCTCCCGTAGCGGACGGGTTTACGTTGGGTTATGAAAACGATGCACGCCAGAGTCGGAAAAATTTCAGATCACTCTCATGGGCTTGGAACCGTGACGCGCGAAATGGTGGAACAGCGCGCGAAAGAATTGGCCATAATTAATGGCCGCGCCCACGAGTTCACGGAGGAAGATTTGATCCAGGCAAAACTCGAAATGATGGGGGATGAAGAAGGCGACGAACCTTCCGAAGATCCGGTGGCGGCGTTGACGCGATGGGATGAAGTGCCCGACCCATCATGCCATCGAGTTGAAAACAGTCCCGCATCCGACGAACAATCAGTGGCGGAACATCTCGTTCAGGAAGGGGTCGAGGAAGCCAATCACGAACAAATGTTGAGGGCCAGCCGCGAGGACCAAACCAAAGAGGATTGATTTGATGAAATGGCAGTTTCGAAATCGCCGCGATGCAGGACGTTTGCTGGCGGAGCAACTCAGCCATTACTCAACCGCGACGAACGTCACAGTCCTGGCGTTGCCACGCGGCGGGGTTCCCGTTGGTTACGAAGTTGCCACGGTGTTGAGGGTGCCGTTGGGAATTTTTTTGGTTCGCAAGCTGGGCGTGCCGGGCCATGAAGAATTTGCCATGGGCGCGATCGCTTCGGGCGGGCTTTGGTTTGTCAATAATGACGTCGTCCGGCAGTTGGAAATTTCCAGCCAGCAAATCCAGCGCATTGTCCATCGAGAGCGAGAGGAGCTGGAGCGGCGTGCGGAAGTTTATGGATCGAAATTTTCCGAAAATGACGTGCGCGACCAGATTGTAATTCTGGTTGATGACGGCTTGGCCACCGGTTCTACTATGCGCGCGGCGGTGAACGCGCTGAAGCAACAGCAGCCCGAACGAATTATCGTCGCTGTTCCAGTCGCTTCGGCGTCAACCGTCGAAGAATTGCAAAACGAAGTGGACGAGGTGGTTTGCCTCGAGATGCCGGAACAGTTTCATGCCGTGGGAAATTGGTACGAAGATTTTTCGCAAACGACTGATGAAGAGGTCCGCGAATTATTGGAAAAGGCCAGACCGACGCAACCCGTGCCGCAAACCTTTTCGTCCGTCTTTTCAGAAAAAACTTTATGAATATTCAAGACATTCGCAGCGAAGTTCGGTGGGAATTTTGTAAAAAATTTACCGAAGCCAGCCAAGTGATATGACCGTTTGCGAGAATGATTTTGGAAGAGCTGTAAGCCGATTTTTGTCTTCGCTCTTGCGAGCGGAGAGAATCATTTGTCTCAGCAGCCATACCCGAAACTGATTCGCTTGCGCGAAAACGGAGCGGGCCGCTCCTCAGCTTCCTATTTGGCCTTGCACCCGATGGGGTTTTCCGTGCCGCTTCGCTTGCGCTCGGCGCGGTGGTCTCTTACACCACCTTTTCACCCTTACCCCGCTTGCGCGAGGCGGTCTGATTTTCTGTGGCACTGTCCGTCAAAACGTTTT
>JBDSLX010000305.1:0-8030 GCA_039916145.1 Verrucomicrobiota bacterium
AAAACAGTGAAGCGCTTAACTTCGTTCCCGCAGGCACTTCGTAGTTGAACTCGTCCTTGGACACAGGTTTATTAATTTCGATGTGCTGATAAGTTTCAGTCATTGTTCCCTTCATTTGCGACGTTAACGCTCGTGCATTTTTCATCGCATCTTTCATTTGCGCCTTTTGCGCGGCATTGGGTTTGCCGCCGATTTGTTTAATGCCTTCTTCCATTTTGTCCTCGCTCATTTCGGGCATTTCCAAATTCCCGCCGAGCACTTGCTGTTTTTGTTTAATCAAATAATTGCTCTTATCGATCCAGAGAAGGACTTTTAGTCCCATCGCGTTCCCGGTCAAAACGAAGCAGTCCTTGCCGTCAATGGTGGCATCATCACCGCGCGTGGCATTTTTAAATAAATTTAGCAAGCTGGCGGAACCTCGGAAAAAAATTTGAGGCATTGTATTGGCCACTCCGCCCGAAAGTCCCGTGGCCGATGCGAGCGCCAGTTCGCGGGTCTTCATCCTGGCGTACTTCGTTTGTCCCATATCCAGAAAAAGAAAATCTCCGTCACCCGAAGACCATGCGGCCCCTTTGCTTTGGGCCAGCCCGGTTTGTCCTTGCCATTCGACGCGGTAGAAATCCGGCTTGGCCAGTTTGACGGAAAATTCGCTCTCCATTCTCTGCGGTTTGCTCATCGCTTTCTTAAATTCTTCTGAGGTTTTGCCGGGAGCGGATTTGTCTCCCGACATGCCGGGAATATTTGATGGATCCACTTCCGACATATCAATAATCGAAACGGATTTGCCGCTGGCGCTGTAACTGGTGAGCGATTCGTACTGCTCAACAACGTTGCGCACAATCTCCGACGCGCTCAGTGTTCGTGAATCTTTGGAGTTTTGCGGGAAGCTGGCCGTTTGCAAATCTCTCGATCCTGGAATCGGTGCTTGGTTGGATTCCTCCCGTTTTGATTTCTTGGCAACAGCAGATTTTTGAACAGTTGATTTTTTGTTGATTACATCGGTGGAGTCTTCGCCGGAATTAGTGACATCGCTCGAAAGAATGACGTATGCAACCACGGCAGCAAAAATTAACACAGCCGCACTACAGACGACGATTACCTTTGTTTTCGATTTCTCTTTGACCGTGAATAGCGTGGGTGCGATAGCCGTCGGTGCCGCAGGGGTTTGCGGAGGAAGTGGCGGAGAAGGCGGGGTTGGCATCGCGGGATTCACTGGAATGCTGCCAGGTGCCTGCGGAACAATGATTTGATTTTTGCAAGTGGGACAACTGATTTGCATGCGGGAATACGCCTCGTTGCAATGAATGTGTTGTCCGCAGTTCGGGCAGGAGAATTTAAATTCGATCATGGCTTCTTGACGTTCTGTGTAGTGAATCTGGCGCAACTCTTCAACGGCGACAAATCAGCGAACTCGTTTTCATCATAATTTGCAAGAGCCGCTTAATGGGCAAGCGTCAGATAAACCCGGTCAACCCAAATGGATTTAACGCCGGGATTGCTCGCCGGAGAAACGTAAATATCCAGGTTCGAATTCATCTTCACTTCGCCGAGAAAATAAGTTTGATAATTTCCACTGACATCAGTCATCCTGGCTTTGAAATCTGCCGGATAATTTTTCTCTTTGTTATCATAAACTCCCGCACCGAACGCGATGGATTGAGACGCAGCCGGGACAGCATCGTTCTTCTTTACCCGAATTTCTGCATAAATTTTCCATGTGCCTGATTGGGCTTTCGCGGGAAGAGAACTGCCGGAAATGCGAAACGCATTCACTGTGATCTCCCGGCATCCAGACGGCGCGATGGTCGGAAGCAGATTCGTCGGGAAGAATTTGAGCCCACTTTCCTGGTCTGGCCAGACTGGCAACGTTGTCCTGAAGTTCGATGCAAAGTTTTGGATCAACGCCGCTCAAGTCCGAAGGCGGCGGCGGATTTTTCAATCGAACGGGCGGAGGCGGGCCAAGTTGCTTCAACGAATCATCGCCAAACTCTTTCAGAAAATCTTCAACCGTTAGCCCGCGTTCGCTCAAAACTTTGACGCGCGTCCACTCTTTTCCATCCACACCGGCGCAGACGGCGCGAAATTCTTCGGCAACGGTTTTGCGAGACTCCGGCAAAGGCCACTTTTCATTTCGTTCCCAGCAATCGTGTCGAAGCCAATTCCAATTTCTTAAAAAAGCGTAACGCACGGGAAGATGAGCGATGCGGACACGCCACAACCTATCCTGCCACTCATCATAATAAGGATTGGGGCAAACAGCCCATCTGAGACGTGGGTTTTTTTTCCATTCATATTCAACCATCTTCTCTGCTTGCTGCCAAAGCTGTTCCGCCTGCGCCAGAATCGAGAAGCGCAAATGCGTCGGCGGTTCCTTGCGCAAATAGCAGCCGAGAAAAAGCCCCGCCGACGATTCATGAACAAGCTCGAAATATTGGTAGATCAATTTGCCTGCCTCTCTGCCGTAATAACCATTGAGAAATTCTTTGATCAACGCACGAGCATCCTGCTGCGGATTCCAAAGCAGTTGCGCCAGAACCCACGCGCGCATTTCTGCCATTTCTGCGCCGTGCCCTGCGTATGCACCTTGCTCAAAAACTCCTTTCACGCCGTTTTGTTGGAAGAAACGAACGTTCGATCCAAGCGTGAACCAGTTCGGATGTGGGTGAACGTAATTTTTGAAATCCGTCGTGTAATCCCAGACGTAAAGACGCGAACAAATTTTCGACCACTTGCGAATGTCATCCGCAAACGCCGCGTTAGACGGATGATCCAGCGGCTCGCGAAAATTACATTCGATCGAGCAAAGTCGCACGATTACGTCGCGTCGCGCCTTTAAAGTTTTCGGCGGCGTGCGCGTGTAAGTGTACGCAAACGTATCCACAGCAACGTTGGGAAATTCCGGCTCGATTTTTTCCGCGACGTAATTCGCAAAGGTCAGCATCGTTCCAGCGTGACTGCCCTCCGCGTCATCGAGCGCTTTGCAATCAAGACATTCACACCAGCCGTTCCAATCATTTTGCGTGACGGAAATGATATGCGCATCCGGCGATTCGCGCAGCCACTCCTTCACGCGCTGCACCACGAAATCGCGTAATTGCGGACTCGTCAGACAAAGTTGCGCGCGATTCGTCGTCCGCTGGCCATTGATCATGCTGAACCACTCGGGATGTTCGGCAAAATGTTTCTCCGGTGGAACGAGTGGATAAAACGTGTGCGAGTAACCTTTGTATTTTACGCAACCGCCGAGTTCAGCCGGAATTTCCCACGTTTGGTCGTTCGCCTGATTGTGAACTTTCCACTTCGGCTCAAAACCAGGAAACCAATACGGCCCGCGATATTCGAAAGGCGGCACATAACGAACATTCAGCTCTGGAATTTTCAGCGAAGATTTTTTTGGAATCGTATTCGCCCACGATGCCCACCAGCGAACGTCGCATTGTTTCTGCAAAAATCTGTAAACGGCGTAAATCGTTCCGCGCGGTCGTCCTCCGGACAACAGCAATTTGTTTCCTTTGACCCGCATGACGATTTCGTCTGGCTCCAAAGTGTCGAATGAAATTTCTGGAAAAAGAAACTCCGCCGCCATTCCGCGACCGACGATGATGGCGCGCTCCGGGATTTTTGTGCCTGCGTCCTGAACTTCAAATTTGGCTCCGGTGATTTGCTCCAGCAGACGCGCCAGTTCCTCAACGGCTTTAATTTCCGGCGCAGTCGCTCCCGCCTGGCGAAGGATGACGCAACGCGCTTTGCCATTTTGGGCAATGGTGAGATCTGCTCGCACTGAACCCCTAACTAAAAGGAAGAGCGATAATAGAAAGACGTGTTTCAATTCTAAAAAATTAGAGGCGAAGACGGGGAGCGGGCAATCAGAATTCTATATGCGATCAAGCAGCAGGCTTTTTCAAACCCATGTCTTTTTCATAGGAACCAAGTTTGACACTTTCTGTCTGCTCATTGCGTTTGGCTTCGAGTCGAAGATATTCCAGTCGAATCGTCGCTTGCTCGGCGGCCGCAGTTCCGGGAAATAAATCTCGAATTCGGCGCACGGTTTTGTCGGCGGACGAAACATCATTGCCGATTTTGATTTGCAATTCTGCGAGGAGATTCAACCAGCGAGTCACTTGCCGGGGCCGTTGATTGGGTTGAGAAATCAACTGCTCCATCTGTTCCGTCGCGAGATCGAGCCGTTTTTGTTCATTGGCATAAATCTTCGCCAATTTTTCGCGAGCTTCAGTATCCAAGGGATATTGTTCCAACTGTTTGACGCAAACGTCAGCTCGCATCGCAGCATCTTGCGCTAATGACTCGGCGCTTTCCGCAGTTCCTTTCTGCAAATTCGCGTACGGATCAAAGTGCTTTAAAGCAATCGCCGGACGTTCGTGAGTCGCCAGCAAAGAATCGACGGAGCCGAGATGCGCGATGCGCTGCGAGGCCATTTGTGAAAACGGCGAATCAGGAAGGCGTTCAATGATTTGTTCCAAAGCCAAACGCGCAGAGTCGGGATCTTGCGCGAGCTTCATGTGCCAATCAGCCAACGCGTGCAGCGCCCCGGCAATTTGCGCGGGAGAGCGCGCTGGTTGGTTCACAATCTTTTGAATAATAATTTCCGCGCTCTGCAAATCTTGCAGATTTTCGGCATTGATTTCCGCGAGTAACATTTGGCCGCCGAAATCGCTGGGAAATTTTTCCAATTGCTTGCGAACTTCAGTGATGGCTTCGTGAAATTGGTTTCGCTGGCGAAACTTTTCCGCAGCGGAATAAAACGCGCGCGCTTCAAATTCCTGATCGCCACCGTCGTAAAGCGAACCGAACGGCATTGCAATCATCCCGGTGAGGCTGTGCCGCCAGATGATCGCCAGCGTCAGCCCGCACACCGCCGCGAGCGGAACTCCCCCAAACGCTGCTTCGTAACCCCCTCTTCTCATCAACGGAACCACCACGAGAATCATGAAAGCAATCACCCCGGCCGTCAGCACCCACTTGAAAATCAAGCGGGCTGGATCGTCGCTGCTCTTTAAAGCGCGATAGAAAACCCAGCCGACGCCAAATAAAAACAAAACCGCGCCTACAATATTGCCCAGTAATTTCAAAGTGTCGGAGTTTATGCGTCCTCAATATTAAATTCAATGGTCCCAGAAAAAATCGCTTCGCAAAGGGACTTTCCCATGCTCAACTTTGTGTCCAACGATTCAGACAACGGTGAATCTGGTTTCTCACGGAATATCAGTGGAAAAACGACAATGAAAAAATATGTTTCCGAATTTCTTGGCACTTTCGGCCTCGTCTTTGCCGGCACGGGCGCAATCATCATCAACCACGCCAGTCACGGCGCGGTCACACATGTGGGTATTGCGCTTACATTCGGCTTGATCGTGCTGGCGATGATTTACACATTTGGCGATATTTCGGGCGCGCATTTGAATCCCGCCGTAACCATTGGTTTTTGGATGTCGCGACGTTTGGAAGCGGCGCTTGTTTTGCCCTTTATTTTCAGCCAATGCGCCGGTGCGCTATGTGCCAGCGGTCTCTTGCGTGTGCTTTTTCCAAGCAACGAAATGCTTGGTTCAACGATGCCTGCCGGCTCGGAAACGCAATCCTTTATTCTTGAATTTGTGCTCACGTTTTTTCTTATGCTCGTCATTTTGAATGTTTCCACCGGCGCAAAGGAGAAAGGCGTTACGGCAGGAATTGCGATCGGTTCAGTGATCGGGCTGGAAGCAATGTTTGCAGGGCCAATTTGCGGCGCGTCCATGAATCCTGCCCGTTCACTTGCGCCCGCATTGGTGTCCGGCCATTTGGAACATCTTTGGCTTTATCTTGTCGCCCCCATTCTCGGCGCGATCTGCGCACGCTTCGCCTGTCAATGCGTGCGCGAGCCGGGTTGCTGTAACGCCCCTCTTTCCCGCCCATGATTGAAACGGCCAAACCAACTGTTCTTATTTTATGCACCGGCAATTCTTGCCGCAGTCACTTGGCGGAAGGGATTTTGCGCGCGAAAGCCGGTGATCGTCTCAATGTGCAAAGTGCTGGCAGCAAACCGGCGGGTTTCGTGCATCCGCTCGCCATTCAAGTCATGGCTGAGATTGGCATCGACATTTCCCAACATCGTTCCAAACACTTGGATGAATTCATCAATCAGAAGATTGACACCGTGATCACCGTTTGCGGCGATGCAGATCAAGCGTGTCCCACGTTTCCTGGGCGAGTGAATCGACATCATTGGGGATTTTTTGACCCAGCGAAGGCGAATGGAACTGACGCAGAAAAGCTTAAAATCTTTCGACAAGTGCGCGATGAAATCCGTCGCGTGTTCCAAGCGTATGCCGCTGGGCGCTGCGATGAAAGTAAGAGCTAACGCAGGCTGCCAGGACGGCGATTCTTCGAAAGACGGACAAATTCGATGACTTGGTAAGAAAGATCCGCGTCTCTGCAAGCATCACTTCTTTAGTTTTTCATCAAGCCACATCATCGTTTTTTCCCACATCTCCGGCAGATATTGATGCCCCAGGCCCGGATAAATAATGTTCTGAAAATTCTCCTCCGATTGATAGATCTGATAAATTGGTTTTACTTTCGTTTCGAGTTCGCGAATTCCATCCACCGGTGAACCGCGGTCCGCATCGCCCGTCATAAACAGAACCGGGCGCGGCGCAATCAAAGCGATTACCGCTTCGGTATCAAAATAATTCAACATGCCGGGAACAAAATAATAAATGCCGTGCTTTGGCAAAGCATCATGCGCAATTAAATTCTGGTAACGCGTCATGCAAGCGACCGGCACACCGGTTTTAATTCGCTCATCCAACGCCATCAGCCACCACGAACGTGTTGCGCCCATGCTCATGCCTGTCACGCCAATTCGTCGCGCGTCCACTTCCGGTCGGGACACCAGATAATCGAGCGCCATTAAATCGTCCCGCAAAATCATTCCCCATAGCGTGCGACCAGCCCACAAATTAAATTTACTCGCGCTCATTTCGCCACTGGAACCTTTGTCCTCTGGCCCAGCCGGGCCTTTCCCATTGCGTTCGCCAAAACAATACGCATCAATCGCAATCACGACATAGCCGCGTTTAGCGAGGGTTGGGCCGGGCGCTTTGGGCGTGTGCTTGGCTTGAAACAATTCTTCTTTGCCGATGTCGTATTCGCCACCGTGCCAGTGGCAATAGAGAATCGCCGGAGATTTTTTCGCGCCGTTCTTCGGCAGCAAAATATATCCGGGAACCATCGCCCCCGCTCCGTTGTCGAATTGGAACTTCTCCACGAAAAAATCGACACGATCTTCGCGCGACACTACTTCTACCTTTGGGATTTTGGGACGGGGCGGAAGTTGGCCGAGCAGTTGCCAAAGTTGTTCGCGAATTTCGCCGCGCTTTTTCTCCCACAGTTTTCGGGTCGTCGGAATTTTAAATTCCGGCACTGGGGGCGCGTGTGCCAACCAGCGAATCCCGTAGTTTTCATTTGTGTCGGCCATGACCAGGGTTTGCCCGCACCACGCGAGCAGCGCAATAAAAACTGAACCAAACCGGCGATGACGCAAGCAAACCATTTTCATTCGCTTTCAATTTGCTGAATCCGTCTGGCATGTCGCCCTCCTTCAAACGCAGTTTCTAACCAGACTTTGACGATTTCCAAAGCAGTTTCTGCCGACATCATTCGTTGGCCCAGCGCGAGCATGTTGGCGTCGTTGTGCTGGCGATTGAGGCGCGCTGATTCTGTGTTCCAACAAAGGCCGCAACGAATTCCGAGTACTTTGTTGGCGACAATCGCTTCGCCATTTCCCGAGCCGCCCAAGACAATTCCTCGCCCGAATTCTCCTCGCGCAACCGCTTCGGCAACGGGACGGATGAACGCGGGATAATCAACCGACTCGTTGCTATGCGTGCCGAAATCTTTTATCCCGTGACCAAGCTGTGCGAGGAGCGCTTTGATTTTTTCTTTGTATTCAAATCCGGCGTGATCGGAACCCATGGCGATTTTCATCGCGGGAAAAGTCGCCGGACCTTATTCCACTGGCAATGGGAAAATTT
>JBDSLX010000306.1:0-4215 GCA_039916145.1 Verrucomicrobiota bacterium
GCATGAAACGGTGCGGCGCTTCAATGGTTGAAGTCACATCGCGGAAAGTAAGCGTTTCGGTCGAGTCGCCATTGTTTAACGGCGTGCTGGAATTAATCAGTGTCCACGTTTGGAAATTGTCCGAAGCTTGCACCTCATAACTCACTCCAATCCGTCCGATGGGGCGTTTCACCAACATCGCCAGATAGTTTGTGCCTGAGAAATTTATGATTTTTCCAATCGGCAAACCGGGCTGATTGGTCTGAAACGCGAACGCATCATTCGCGTTCGGATTCAGGCCGAGCGCAAACTCGGCAAAGTTGGAAACGCGGTCACCATCGGGATCGGCACTTTCGCCGACGATAGAAAGATTGGTTTGTCCCGGAAAAACAAATGCCGCCCAGTCTTCAAAGACATTCGTGTTCGGCGCAACAGGGAGCGAAAGATTTTGCGCGACTTCGGTTTGCCCATCACCCGCCGAAAATTGCAGCGTGTAATTTCCCGCCTTATTGAAGATCACGGAAGTTGTGGGCGAAAATGCGTTGGAGAAAGTCGCGTCGCCTTGGCCGAGAAGTTTGCTCCAAAGCAAGACGAGCGCGTTCGTGTTGCTGCCTGCGGAGACGATTGCGTTGAGCGCGGCAGAAACCCGATTTGATATTGGCGGGGTTGCACCCAGAAAAATGTTGGGCGCAACATTCGTCAAAGTCAGCGTAACAATTTCATTGGTGGTCAACGCACGTCGATAAAAACGAACGTCATCCATGAAACCGTTCAACCAATTCACCGCGGCGGGATGCGTGTTGGCGATGCGAACGGTTGAATTGTAATTCGGAATCGTCGCGCTTGATTCAGTCGCCGTCGTATCCAGATTCCCATTCACCCAAAGTTTGGCGCGTTGTGCGCTGGTGGCAGAACCATCGAACGTCAGCGCGACGTGATACCACTGGCCGGTATTGAAAAGAGTCGAACTGGAAAAGCGAGTGTCCGCTCCATCAATGTCCACGTAAATGCGATGGTCATTTTTGAAATAGGTCGTGTAAGCGTTATTGTCGGATATGGAATTGCGTTTTGAAACCAATCCAGCGGAATCGGCGGGGAAATTTTTTGCCATGAACCAAAATGCCAGAGTGAAAGCGGAGGTGTTGTCGAGTGTGTCGGCATCTGGAACCACGATTTGACCGCTGGCCCCGTCGAACTCAATGGCACCTGCACGAATCCCATTCGTCGGCCGCCACGTTGTCCCGCCCGAAGTCGTTCCGTGATTTCCATTTCCTGAACTATCTGTCGCAACGGTTCCGCTCGACGAATCCAATTTCAGCCAGAGAGCGCGCAAAATATCCGGCGCATCCGCGCTGGTCGCGCCAGCAGAAACGGTTACTTCATCGGAGCGAACCGAAATGGTGTCGTCGGCCGTGACGCGCAAAACATAAATTCCATTCGTCGGAAAACGCGCCGTCGTCGTCAACCCATTTGGATTTGAAAACACCGCATTCGCCGGGCCTGATGCCGTCGTCCATGAAATATTCGCGGGCTGTGGCAAACCGTCATCGACAAGCGCAGCAGTCAACTTCAGTTCATTATTCAGATTGGTCAGAGCCAGCGGACTAACGGACGGACTGGTGATGCTAATGCTGAGTGGTTGCGGAATCGGATTTGGGAAAAGTCCAACGACTTCGCAGTTGTAGCTGGTGAACGTCGTGTAAGTTCCGCGAAACCAAATGACGGCGGGCGTTCCGATTTGGCGGCGGGGAATGTAGGGACGTAAATTATCCACTGCGGAATTTGTCGTGACGGCTTGCCAGGCGAAAGTCAATCCGCCGTTGGTGGTGACGCCACGATAAATTTCGTAACGATCATTCGCGCGCAGAGCGACGTTGGTGGTGTTCGATAAATCGAACGGATTTTGCGCGTTGCTCGAAATGTAAATCGTGCTGGGGTTTTGCGGGTCCACGCAAATTCCTCCGGCGTAATCGTCCTCTGAGCTGTAGAGTGGCCGTCCCGCCTGAGCGATGAAACGTTTTTGCCAATTCGTTCCTGTCCAGCGCGCGTAATAATAATAAATCCGATCATCAAACCAATTCGTTCCCATCACCTGATCGCGTTGCACGGTGAATGCGCAAACCGGATTTCCATTCGTTTGATACGCCGTTTCCCAGCACCACGCGCGGCCTGTAGGAATGTGAACATTCGCATCATTCGTGGGGGCATCGCTGTATTGATAGATGATGGAGCCGCGTTGACCAGCGTCGTGCAAAATCGGCAAATCAGAAAAATTTGTGACGAACGCGCCATCGGTTTTGTAAAACGCGCCGCCTTGATAATAGAGATGATAAAGAGAGTTGGTGATGTCGCGCGGATGTCCGTCGGTGTAGAGAAAATCAATTCGCTGATTGTAGTCGCTGGAATATTTTACATACGGACGAATGCCGCCGGTCCCGTTCTTGATGAACAATTGCGGCGCGGACCAATTCGTTCCGCCATTGGTTGACATAATCACCGTCGGATTGAAGTTCAGATTCCGCATGAAATTATAAATGTGTCCCGACTCCGCCGAGAGTTGATATGGATTGGAATACGTCACGCCATTCGCCGTGTTAGTCATCGTGAGTTCGGCGCTCCAGTCGGCGGGCGTGACAGGATTTGTGGAAGTCGAAAGTCTGTAGGAAAAAAACCTGTCTGAGCCGTGGCGCGCATAAATCGCGAGCATCGTGCCGTCTTCTTTGACAAGCAGACCCGGATTATTGTGATCGTCTTTTTGCGTGAGAGCACTCGACCACAAATCGGTGGTGCCGCCTGTTTGCGGATTGAACGCGCTCAGAACACCGCGGCCGTCGGTTCCGCGGACGTAGCCGAAATATAAAATCCCATTATGAAAGAGCGCACGCGGATCGTTATACCAGGTCCACGCGCCATCGTTGGACAACACGGCAAAGTTCGTTTGCGCGCGACTGGGCTGCGCAAAGATTGCGAGCGTAGCAATGATTAGAAGAAAAATTCGCATGGTTTAGTCGCCGTACGCAGCGATTGTTAAAGAGTGCCATTGATTCTAAGTCAGAGCGAAATGGCCTGCAAGTTTCTCCTTGGAAATCGGCCCTCAGAAAATGGGAATGACTCCCAATGAATCAATCGAAAACAACCGCATCCCACGAACATCCGCGGACACTGGGAATTCAGTTTCGACCCAGACGGTTTTTCAATTCGGAGAATGTGCGCATCAACTCGGCGCGATCCAAATCTCGATAACGTTCCGGCAAATAGCGCCGATCCGAGCAGGCCAGCACTGCGGCCAATTCTTGCAGCGCGAGCAAATCGGGGTCGAGCGGATCGATGAAAGAGTCAACGGCCTGCTCCAAATCGCCGACCTGAAGATCATTATCGCGTTTGGCCAGCACGGCGCATTCTTTGGCGCGAATCAAAATGGATTCGACATCGCTACCGGTCAGCGCACGAGAGCCAAGATGAGTTTGCAAATAACTTTTCATCAAGTCGCTCAGCGCAATTTTTTTTACGCGCGCAATCGTGCTAAACAATTCAAGAACATCAGTGGGATTTTGCGCGGGAAACAACGGGATGCACAGACCGAACCGCCCTTGCCGTTTCATGTCGATGGTTAACAAATCGGGACGCGAAGTCATCGCCACCCACAGTTCGCGTCCCCGCAAACTGGAATCGCCGATGTGTGCGGCGAACGCGGCGAACACGCGACCCGAAACACCGCTGTCGCCATCGGCCTCGCGCGTTCCAAAAACGGCATCGGCTTCGTCCACCACGACAATCACAGGACCGAGCGCGCGAATGGTCATCAAAATGCGCGATTGTTGAAGTTCCGTATCGCCGACCCATTTGGAACGGAATTCGCCAATTTCCATCACGGGCAAGCCACATTCGCTGGCGAAGCAATCCACGAGAAATGATTTTCCCACGCCGACGCGCCCCGGCAAAAGGACGCCGCGCTCGAGCACGTCGCGTTTGGCATTTTTGATAAGCCAGGCCAGTTCCTGAAGTTTTTTCTTCGCCGCCGTGTGTGTCGCGACGGCGTTCAAATCCAATCCGGGCTTGGGATTTTTGAAGCGAATCAATCCCTGACAATAATCTTCAATCAACCGTTTCTTGTTGGCGGAAACATGATCGTTCGTGACGCGGCTCCCATTGCGAACAGCTTCAGCGAGCAAATGTTGGATGCGTAATAAATTCAAACCGGAAAGTCGATTCGCTAAATCTTCAGTTTGAAAATCG
>JBDSLX010000307.1:0-5560 GCA_039916145.1 Verrucomicrobiota bacterium
CCATCGCGAATTCGCAAAATGCGCCGCGCATGTCGCGCAACTTCTTCCTCGTGGGTCACGACGAAAACCGTGTTGCCTTTATGCGAGAGGTCTTCAAACAACGCCATGATTTCGACGCCTGTTTTGGAATCGAGATTTCCCGTTGGTTCGTCCGCTAAAATAATTGACGGGCTGTTCACCAACGCGCGCGCGATGGCGACGCGCTGGCGTTGGCCGCCGGATAATTCATTTGGTTTGTGCGTCACGCGGTCGGCGAGTCCAACACTCGTCAGCGCATCCATTGCGACTTGTCTTCGCTCATCGAAATCCATGCCAGAATAAATCAGCGGCAGTTCAACGTTTCGTAAAGCGCTCGAGCGCGGCAACAAATTGAAAGTTTGAAAAACAAATCCGATTTCCTTGTTCCGAATTTCCGCCAACTCGTTGTCATCCATCTCGCTGACGTTCGTCCCGTTCAGTTCGTAGGAACCAGAAGTGGCTGTATCAAGGCAACCGAGCAGATTCATCAGCGTTGATTTGCCGGAACCGGACGGCCCCATGATCGCCACATATTCGCCGCGTTGAATTTCCAACGAAACATCGCGCAACGCGTGAATCGTTTCCGTTCCCATCTGGTAACGCCGCGAAATATTTTGAAGACGAATCAGGCTCATGGGTTTCGTTGAAGCGTTAAAAGCGTTAAACCGTTCAATTGATCAAGGAGTGGTCGTCTGGTTTTCACGATTTAACGATTCTTCGATTTAACGAACTCATTCCTTTTCCTTTGCCGATTCCGGTTTCGCGTTCCCAACGACAACTTCTTTCCCATCCTCCAATTCGCGGTTGATCGCTTTATAGGAACCGGAAACAACTTCCTGCCCTTCCTGCAAACCTTCGGTGATTTCAAAATAATTGTCGTCGCTGATGCCGCGTTTGACCGGAACCATTTTCACTTTTCCGTTTTCAACGACAAAAACCACTTCAATCGGCTTGACTGCTTCGCCCGATTTCTTTTTCACCACTGTCACTTCGTTGGTGGAATTTGTCGTTGTCAAAGTAATGTTCGTTGACGCAACCAAATTTGTTTTCGCCGACAGATTGTTCGTCGATTTAGGCAACCGCGTCGTCACGCTTTGAATCGGTACGGTCAAAACATTCGTGCGCAAACGAGTTTCGATTTCCGCCGTCACCGACATGCCCGGACGAAACGCGTCTTTTTCTGCGAACCGAATTTTCACCTCAAACTTCGTAGCGTCCTGATTGTTTTGCTGCGCTCCAGGCTGTCCTGACGTCTTCGCGGAATTCGCAATCTCCGTCACCGTTCCTTTGAATTTCTTGTCCTTGAACGGATCCACCTCTAACCGCGCATTTTGCCCAACCTCAATTAAAACCACGTCGATTTCGCCGATGTCCACGCGTGTTTCCATTTCGTTCAAATCCGACACAATCATAATTTCCGTCCCGGCCATCATCGCCGTGCCGACCACGCGCTCGCCGATTTGAGAATTCAGTTTCGTAATCGTTCCGGTGAGCGGCGAGTAAATCGTCGTTTTGGAAAGGTCGTCCTCAGCCCGTTGCAACGCCGAGTGCGCCATTTGGATTTGTTGCAACGCACCCGCCAGTGTGAACTTGGAGATTTCATAAAGCGTCCGCGCTTCCTGATGCGCCGAGTCCGAGATCAATTTGTTTTTGTAAAGTTCCTTGATGCGATTGTATTCCAATTCCGCCTTAAGCAGGTTCGCCGCCGCCGTGTTGCTGCTGGTCAAAGAATATTGGTAATTGGCCTCTGAAGAATTTCTGCTCGCGATGTAATTGTCCGGTTTGATTTTCACCAGCAAATCGCCTTTGTTGACGCGCTGGCCTTCCTTCACCGGCAATGCAATAATCTCGCCGCTGACTTCCGGGCTGATTTTCACCTGGATGACTGGCTGAATTTTCCCATTGGCCACGACCAACTCCGTGAGATTGCGCCGAGTGACTTTTTCCTTTTGCACCGTGATGGGAACTTTCTTGTTTTTGAAGATGGCCACCGCGCCGAGCGCCGCGACGACTAAAATAATCAAAGAAAAAGTAATCAGCTTCTTCTTCCGCTTTCGAGGTTTAGGGTTTGCCATTATTTAATCCTTTGGACAATTCATCGGCTGGTTAGTTTTGATTTATCTAAAGAGGAGAAGAGATTCTGCCGCGCTAACGCCTGTTTCATTTTCCGCCAAAAACTAGAATTGGTACGAACGTCAACACTGCCCAGATTCCAAACACCCACAGCGCCGCTTTCATGAATTTCGTGCCGCTCAATTTTGCCAGAGCAAGCGCAACCACTGCCACATACCAAAGCGACATCACATTCAGCGCCGAAAGGATTCGATGCCCTTTATTGGTCACATCAAAATTACTGAGCAGCAAAGCCGGACCGGGCGTCATCGCCATATTGCCGTAAATAACTGCCAGCAACATGGCAACAATGGCTCCCAACACGCTGATCATGCTGGCCAGACCGAGCGCTTCCACCGCTTTCATGTATTCAAAATTCCCGTGCAACGCCCGCTTGCCCACTGCCCAGAAAACGAGTGCCATCAAAAATAACATCGCGGCACTCGCCACCACTGCGCTGACGCATCCAACCGTTTTAAGAAAGCCTGGTCCCGTAAATTTCTGGGCTATCGTCATCGCTTGATCCGCTTGCACCTGCGTCATTTTTCCCGACGCCACCATTTCTCGGAATTTCTTTTCCTGCGCCTCGTGAATTTTCTGAGTGATGGCCGGTTGCGAAAAAACGATCAGCGTATAAATCACTCCCGCAATCATCGACAAGACCAGCGGCACAATCCAATTGGCGGGCTGCGGCGGACTGGATTTGATCTCATCGAAAACTTCGCCCGGCGCAACGAATACATTCGTCAATCGCGAGAGCAATGAAGTGGAGGGCGGCGGTGTTTCCAAGAGCGAAGTTGGTTGTGATTCTTCCATAACGAATTTCTGGAAAAGGAAATACCAATCCGTGCGAAGAAAGCGACTGTTTTTCGTTGTTAGACGAATCGCGGCTTCACCCTTCGCTTTATCTTATGAAAAAATCAGGGGAATTCCGATTGTATTTCACTGGCTTCAAAAGAAAAGGGCGCGCATTTTTAAAGGACTATTTTCCAGGAAATTATCAAAGATAAACCAATATTATATGTAGAAGACAATCCCGATGACGCCTTGCTCTTGCAACGCGCCCTCCGGAAAAAGGGTTTTGTCTATCCGTTGCTTGTCGTCGAACACGGCGCCAAAGCCGTCGATTACCTTTCCGGCACTGGAATTTACAGCAACCGGCAGAAGTATCCTTTGCCAAAACTGATTGTGGTGGATCTCACTTTGCCGATCATGGATGGGTTTTCTTTTTTGCGCTGGCTGCGGACAGAGTCTGCGACGAAGAAAATGCCAGCCGTCGTTCTCTCCGGCGCCCGCGAGACGACGCACGCCAAGTTGGCTTTTCAGAATGGTTGCGACGCTTTTTTCCCAAAAACGCCCGACACAGCTCACTTGGAGGAAATTGTTCAACTTCTCCACGACAATTGGCTGGAAAAAAGTGATTCCGCCTAATGATGTTCGCGCAGCGGGAAGTCTGCGCGCGGTTCATGAACTACTTCAAACCCATCCTAATCATTGGCGGCGGTTTGGCGGGACTTTCTCTCGGGATCGGACTCCGGCAGCGCGGAGTTCCGGTGACAATTTTTGAAGCTGGAAAATATCCACGCCATCGCGTTTGCGGTGAATTCATCAGCGGACGTGGGCAACGCTCGCTCTCGCAACTCGGTTTGCGCCTGAAATTGATTCAAGCTGGAGCGCGCGTAACGGAAAGTGTCGCATTTTATTCCGGTAAAATTTTTGCGCAAAAAAAGTTACCGGAACCCGCACTCTCTATTTCCCGGTTTGTTTTGGACAACTTTCTGGCCGAAGAATTTGCCAGGCTCGGGGGCGAGTTGAAGACCGGTTCTCGTTGGACTGGATCGTTCGACGAAGGAATTGTGCGCGCAACCGGCCGCCGCGTTCACAGCATCGTCGATGGCTGGCGTTTTTTTGGATTGAAAGTTCATGCGCGAAGTGTGGAGTTGAAAGCCGATTTGGAGATGCACTTCGTTCCAAACGGCTACGTCGGTTTGTGCAAATTGCGCGGTGGCGAAGTGAACATTTGCGCCATGTTTCGCAGTCGAACGACTCTCCCGGTTTTGGCAAAAGACTGGCGCGGTTGGTTGAAAGGCAAGGCGGATTCCACACTCGGACAACGTCTCGCCAAAGCTGACTTTGATGAAAATTCATTTTGCAGCGTCGCCGGCCTCTCGCTCACGCCACAAAAAGCTTCGGAACAGAACGAGTGCTCGATCGGCGATTCGTTGACGATGATTCCACCGCTCACCGGAAATGGAATGTCGATGGCTTTTGAATCTGCGGAATTGGCCATTGAACCATTGGCAAATTTCAGTTCCGACAAAATTTCTTGGAGAGAGGCACGCCAAACTATCGCTGAACATTGTGATCAAACTTTCAACTCACGCTTAAGCTGGGCGAGACCGCTGCAATCTACCTTGTTTCAACCCGTCCTTCGCCAATCATTTCTTCTGCTCGCATCACGGTTGCCGGGATTCTGGCCGAGATTTTTTTCGCTCACGCGATGATCCCAAGCAAGGCGATTTCTTTAAAAAATTCTCTGTCCACTTCATTTTTGCCAGTATGTTGCGTTTATGGGACAACGACGTGAGGCGCGTGAACGCGCCGTCCAATTTTTATTTCAGTACGATTTGAATCCAACCGAAGATTTGGAATTAGCGCTCGCGCAATTCTGGAATTCACAGAGGACAGCCGCGCTAGCCGAAGACAAAGGCAATGCGACCTGGGGTGAAAAAACCGAATTGCCGCCGCCATCGGTCGAAGAAACTGCGTTGCGCGTTTTCGCCGAACCGCTTATTCGCGGCACCATTGAAAATCGCACGGCCATTGATGAACACATTGTAAAACACGCTCAGAACTGGGATCTGCATCGCATGGCCGTCGTGGATCGGAATGTTTTGCGTCTCGCCATTTACGAAATGCTTTTCCGCGACGACATTCCGCCCGTCGTGAGTATCAATGAAGCAGTTGACGTCGCGAAGAAATTTTCCACAAACGACAGCGGCAAGTTTGTGAATGGCATTTTGGATAAAGTGAAAAGCCAACTGATGCGCCCAGCCAGAATTGTGAAGTAGATGTTTGCTGATCTCCATTTGCACACGAATTTTTCTGACGGCACTTACACGCCGGAAGAATTGGCTGAGCACGGAAAACGAGTCGGTCTCGCCGCGATGGCCCTGACCGATCACGACACCGTAGAAGGTTGCGAACGAATGGCAGCGGCTTGCGGCGGATTGGAAATTGAATTTATTCCCGGCACGGAATTGACGGCGGAAGTGGGCGAAACTGAATTGCACTTGCTCGGATATTTTCTGGACACAAAGAACCCGAAACTCCTCGAAGAAACCGCGAAATTTCAAACCGTTCGACAAGATCGGATTCGCGAAATGGTTGCGCGCCTCAACGAACACAACATCCCTTTGCGCGCCGAAAC
>JBDSLX010000308.1:0-7222 GCA_039916145.1 Verrucomicrobiota bacterium
TGGTAATCGGCTTCATTGGTTCCATCGTGGGTGCGAATCAGATTTGCCAAAACGCGGCCAAAAATAAAATTTTCCACTCGGTGGAATCTGTTCCGCAAAGCGATGTTGGTTTGGTGCTCGGCACGGGCAAGCTGACGCAGCGTGGAAATCCAAATCTGCATTTCAATCAAAGAATCGAGGCGGCGGCCAATTTGTATCTCGCCGATAAAGTTCGTTGTCTGCTCGTGAGCGGCGACAACCACATCGTCGGATACGACGAGCCAACCGACATGCGCGATGCACTGATTTCCGCTGGCGTGCCCTCCGATAAAATTATTCGTGACTACGCCGGATTCCGCACGCTTGATTCAGTTGTCCGCGCAAAAATTGTTTTTGGTTTGTCGCGCCTCACGATTGTTACTGAGGAATTTCATTGTCCACGCGCCCTTTGGATTGCACAGAGCCACGGATTGGACGCTGTGGCTTTCGCCGCTCCCGATGTGCAATCTCGTCGTTGGACGTGGCGAGTGAAGGCGCGTGAGCAATTGGCTCGCGTTGGTTGCGCGATAGATTTGTATGTGCTGAATCGCGGCCCCAAATTTTCAGGTCCAATGGAACCCATCATTTTGACCGCGAGCAATCTGTGAACTTCAAAGCCATTGCCGCGATGAGTGAAAATCGCGTGATTGGAAATGGGAATAAAATCCCGTGGCACTTGCCGGAAGATTTCAAATGGTTCAAAAAAATGACGACGGGACAAATCATCGTCATGGGGCGCAAAACTTTTGAATCCATTGGCAAACCGCTGCCGAATCGCACGACAATTGTTTTGAGTCGGATGAATTTTCAATATCCCGGAGTTCAAACTATTTCCGATTTGAGTGAGATCAATTCGGCGAATGAGACTCGCGAAATTTTTATTTGCGGTGGCGCGCAGATTTACGAACAGGCTTTGCCTGGTTGTGCTGATCTCTACCTGACGCTCGTGAAACGAACGGTCGAAGGCGACGCTTTCTTTCCTGCGTTCGAAAATCAATTTGATTTGGCCGAAGAAATTCTCGATGTCCCTGACTTCAAAATTCTGCACTACACGAAAAAAATTAACCGTTGAGGGATAGCGCGGCGGAGCCGCATCCGAAGGAGCGCAGGCGTCTCGCCTGCGAGTGGTTGACAGAACTCCAAAATAGAAATGGGGAGCGCACGCGGCCCGCGTGCTGGTTTGGGCGGCTCGCCCAAACCTTCGTTCTACATTTTTTCCTTTTTCCCGCGCGAGAAAGTTTGTGAACGAGGTTTTCGGCGGGCCACCGAAAACTGCACGCCAGCGGCGTGCGCTCCCCTAACGGATGCGCCGACCACGACTTCGGAATTCGAGTTGAATCGACTGGAACAAAAACACGCAGGCAGGATGCCTGCGCTCCCATCGCTCCTCCCCAACTTTGAACTTTGAACTTCAAACCTTGAACCCTTAGCCTCCGCGCCGATGTCGCAGATGTTGAAATCTTCCGGCGCGATGGGACTCGCCACGCTGACCAGCCGCGTGCTCGGCATGGCGCGCGAAATTGTTTACGCGAATTTCATGGGTGACACCGCCGTGGCCAGCGCCTTCAAGTTGGCGTTCCAAATCCCGAATTTATTTCGGCGGCTGCTCGGCGAAGGCGCGTTGACCGTTGCGTTCATTCCCATTTTTAAGGCGAAAGAAAAAACGGCAGGCGAAGTGGAAATGTGGCGCGCGGCCAACGCCGTCATCTCTGGATTGATCGTCGCGGCGTCAGTTCTCATCGGCGTGGCCATGCTCGGAATCACGATTGCGCTTTCCGTCCATGCCTTCGACGAAAACACGCGGCTCATGCTGCGGCTGCTACGTTTGATGTTTCCGTATTTGCTGATGGTTTGTCTGGCGGCGATTTTCATGGGAATGCTCAACGCGCGCGGCCATTTTTTCATTCCGGCCATGGGCGCGGTGGTTTTGAACGTCGTCTTGATTTCGTCCGTGCTGTTTCTCGCGCCGATGTGGGGCAAAACTATGGAAACAAAAATCTTCGCGGTCGCCATTGGCGTATTGCTAGCGGGCGTGGCACAAGCCATTTTTCAATGGCCCAATCTTCGGCGCGAAGGATTTCGTTACCGCTGGATTTCGCCGTGGAAAAATGAAACCGTGCGCGAAGTCGTGCGCAAAATGGTGCCCGGCATGATGGGCGTCGCGGCCTTTCAGATCAATGTTCTCGTCACCAATAGCGTGGCGTATCACGTGGATGACCACATCGTCGCGTCGTTTGATTACGCGGTGCGCTTGATGGAATTGCCGCAAGGAATTTTTGGCATTTCACTGGCCACTTATCTGTTGCCGACGTTGACCGGGTTGGCTGCGGATAAAAAGTTCCCGGAATTCCGCGCAACTCTTGGAAAGGGTTTGAGTCATCTGGCGTTCCTCAATTTAATTGCCTCCGTTTTGCTCGTGATTTTAGCCGAGCCAATGGTTCGCTTGATTTATGAGCATGGAAAATTCACGTCGGCATCCACCCAACGCGCAGCCCTCGCGCTGTCCTGTTTAGCTCCGGGCTTGATCGCTTTTTCAATGGTGAACATTCTCGCCCGCGCTTTTTACGCGCTCGGCGATATGCAAACGCCGATGAAAATCAGCATCGTTTGTCTGGTGTTGAATTTAGTTTTCGCGTTGTTGGTCGTATGGCCGTTGCGTCAGGCTGGGCTAGGTTTGGCGAATAGTTTAAGCGCCATTTTCAACGTTGGATTTCTCCTCTACGCGCTGCGCCGCAAATTAAAATTTCTCAAACTGGACGAATTGCGCCGCAGCATCGCCCCGCTTTTAGTCGCCGCGATTTGTGCCGGAGCCGCCGCGTGGTTTGCCAGCCGCGGGTGGGAACGCTCCATCGGCCACGAAAATCTCGCTGAAAAGTTTGGCGCGGTCTTTGTCCCGATGACCTTGGCGGCGGCGATTTATCTGGCGATAGCGCTGCTGCTGAAAGTCCCTTCCGCCGGAGAGATGTTTAATTTGGTCATGGAGAAATTGCATCTGCGCGGCGCGCGGAAGTAAGTTGGCTTCAAATGATCTCGATCTTCGCGCGCGGTTCATTGATTGATCCGCGCTGTGCCGCACAAAAGTTCCGAAAGGAAGTTGGTTCCTTTTATTTCTTTTCCTTCACGTCTGCGGGAACCGACGGCAACAGTTTCACAATGGCGGCGCGCATCGTGTCTGGATTGAACCAACCTTGCTGCACCACAATTTTCCCGGCGCGCCCCACCAGATACGCCGCATTCGGCGCGCTGCCGTAAGCTTTCCAGGTCGAGTTTTCCATCGTGTCGATGACCATGGGCGCGCTCATTTTTTCATGCGCCTGGCACGTTTTGGCCTGTCCAATCCGTTCCTCCATCGTTTTCGGCTGCGGGAAAAGCAGCCCTTCCTTTTCATTTTTTTTCGTCACCCGCTCATCGCCGAAATAAGGGCTTGGCTCCCCTTTCGGATGCGCTTCCAACGTGTAAACCATCAGGAAATTTACTTTGTCACCGAACTCTTTGGTCAACTTCTCGAAACCCGGCGCCTGCTCGCGAAAGACCGGGCAAGTGAAACTCGCCGTCATGATGACCGTCGGCTTTTGTTTCCAAAGCGCCGAAGCCTGGATCTCTTTTCCCTCCGTGGTTTTCAATTTGAAATCCGGCGCGGGCTGACCCGGCTTCGGCCCCTGCTGCTCGAACTGTTCGCGCTTGGCGCGACGCTTTTCCGATTGCGCGGAAAGCGGCGACAAAAAAAAAGTGAGCAAGAGCGATGACGTCAGGAAAAATGTTAGCTGCTTCATGCCAAGCCAGACGTCTTATTGCAACGGCGCGTTACGTGGAAGAACATGAATAAATCTTGATCTTTCCCGTGTGCTGATCGATCGATCCGCCCCGTGCCGCCGAAAAAGAAAAAAATTGTAGGCCGCTTGTCCTCAAGCGGCAAACCCTCCGATAAAATTGTAGGGCGTTTGTCCCCAAACGCCAAACCCCCGGCGCTTGCGGACAACCGCCCTACAAAAATCCGTTATCCCGAAGGCATCGAATCCATCAATCCCCTCGACGGAATCGCCCTGCGCGAGGAAGCCACGGCATTTAACGCAGAGACGCAAAGACGCGTAGAAAATGAAAATCCATCTTCCCACCTCCGCGCCTCCGCGTCTCCGCGTTTAACACCCGCCTACTCCGACCCGCAACACCACATCTACCTTTACAACAACAACTGCCTCGCCGTCCTCGACGCCATCGCCGCGAAATATCCTGAAGGCCGCTTCGACATGATATTTGCCGACCCGCCCTATTTCCTTTCCAACGGCGGCATCACCTGTCACGCGGGCAAAATGGTCGCCGTGCACAAAGGCGATTGGGATAAATCGCAGGGCGCGGAAGAGAACCACAACTTCAATCGCGAATGGCTCCTGCGTTGCCAGCGCGTCCTCAAACCCAACGGCACCATCTGGGTCAGCGGCACGCACCACGTTATTTTTTCCGTCGGGTTTGCCATGCAGCAACTTGGGTTCAAGATCCTCAACGACATCGCGTGGGAGAAACCGAATCCGCCGCCGAACCTCAGTTGCCGCTACTTCACGCACAGCACCGAGACGATTCTTTGGGCGGCGAAAAGTGAGAAAAGCAAACACCTCTTCAACTACGCCGAAATGCGCAAGGTGACGGGCAAACAGATGAAAACGGTGTGGCGCGAAAAGGAATTTCAAGACCACCCTCACCCCGGCCCTCTCCCCCGAGGAGAGGGAGTATCGAATACAGCGCAACGCAATTCCGAGACGCAGACACATTCTCCCTCTCCCTGGGGAGAGGGCCGTGGTGAGGGCGAGCGTTCCACTGATGAAGCTCTTTCACCCATCTGGACCATGACCGCGCCGGGGAACGACGAGAAAAAGTTCGGCAAACATCCCACGCAGAAGCCCGTCGCGCTCATTGAACGCTGTCTGCTCGCCTCCACCCGACCGGGCGATTGCGTGCTCGACCCGTTTCTGGGCGGCGGCACGACGGCGGTGGCGGCCTTGCGCACCGGACGCCACTTCGTCGGCATCGAATTGGACGCAGCCCATCTCGACCTCGCGGCAAAACGTTCCGACCGCGAAATCATCGAAATCATTTTGCGTTCAATCCGTGTGCGCGTGGAGATAAGCGTGAGCAAAATTGAATTACAGCAAAATGATCTTGATCTCTTTCCAAGTCTGATCGATCGATCACCGCAGATGGCCGACAAACCGGAAATCCGCACTGAGCAAATTTTTCACGAAACAAAGTTCGTGTTTCTTTCGTGCGCCCGCGTGACGGAAACGAGCGTCGTGCATACAACCGTCGATGTGAACATTCAGGAGGCGTGGACACACGCGCCGAGAAAAACAAAGTGCGAGACAACGCACATCGTCAAATGCGAGACGCAAATCTTTCGTGTGAAAATCGATTGATGACTCAACCCTGCGTTGATCTACTCAACGCAGATGAATCTTTCCATGACCGGCGAACTCGCCGCGGCTTACAAAAGCGGTTCGCAACGGGCGAAGAATGTCACGGAAGCTTGGGGCGCAGATAATTTCTACTGCCCGAATTGTTCTTCACCCAAATTGGATTGGCTCAAGAGCAACACGCACGCGCACGACTACCGTTGTCCAAGTTGTGAATTCCTCTTTCAACTGAAAAGCCAAAAGTCGCCACTCGGTCAATCCGTCACCGACGGCGCTTACGGCGCAATGATGAAAGCGATTCAGGCCGACCAAACGCCCAATTTCTATTTCATGCATTATGACCTCGCGACGTGGAGCATCCGAAACCTTTTGCTCGTACCGAGTTTCGCTTTTCCCACCAGCGCCATCATCAAACGCAATCCGCTCGCAGCCACGGCGCGGCGCGCGGGCTGGATTGGTTGCAACATCGCGTTGCATCGCATTCCGGCGGACGCGCGCATTTCGTTGGTGAAGGAAAGCAATGTTGTTCCGGCAAAGGAAGTGCGCGAACAATTCAAGCGCGTCAAACCGCTCCAGGAAATTTCCGTCGCGCAACGCGGCTGGACGCTCGATGTGTTAACGGCGGTGCGAGAACTCGTGACGGAGCGCGGGTCTGTGACCCGCAGCACTTTGGCAAACCCGACGCGCTGCGACTCACAGAGTCGCGCTCCGGGAGAATTCACGAATGAAGATATTTACGCGCTTGCGCCGCATTTCGAGAAGCTGCATCCCGGCAATCGCCATGTGAAAGACAAGATTCGTCAGCAACTTCAGGTCTTGCGCGACCTTGGTTTGCTCTTGCACATCGGCAAAGGCGAATGGCGCGTTCCGTTGTAGGACGTTTGTCCCCAAACGTCATCCCCCGAAGGTTGATTGGACGACGTTTGAGGACAAACGTCCTACAATTTCATTTCAGTTCACACCACCACCCTTTCCGCTTGGCGACATTGTTTGCAGAGGAGGATTAAAAATTTCCACGCCTTCGCTTTCGTCGTATTGCACGGCGAGCTGGAGTTTGTAGCTGTCGCAGCGCAGGCATCGGATGTGGAAGTTGCGGAACGGGCTTTCGTCGGGGGTCTTGCGCGGGGCGTAATCCTCTCGTCGCATGAAATATCTGGCTCCATTAAAACTCATGCGCGGACTTTACCGTTGCGCACGGACAAAGGCTGTCCGAGGTGTGAGCGACTTTCCGGTAGTGGTACAGGTTGGTTTGGAGTTCCGCCTTTAGGCGGTCCGAAGCCGCGTCAACGCGGAACTCCAAACTCGAAGCGAGTTCAAACTGTACCACTACCGACTTTCCTCATGGAGATTATCGGGGAAATGATTTTCCCGCTCCTTTTGCGGCCAAGTGAAGCGGCGAACTCCGAAAGATAGAAACGGGAGCGCACGCGGCCCGCGTGCTGGTTTGGGCGGCTCGCCCAAACCTTTGTCCCACATTTTGGTAATCTTTCCCGCGCGAAGCAAATTTGTGGAATGAGTTTGCGGCGGGTCACCGAAAACGGCACACCAGCTGCGTGCGCTCCCTTGGACGCGTCGAACACGATCTCCACTTCTCCCCTTTAGCAGCACTTCCGCTAATAAGAATCATTACGCAGACCGAATTCGTGAAAAATTTCACAAACTTTCTTGCGCCCAAAAGATTGTTCGCTAATTATCGAATCGCGCAGAGCAGTGATTCTAATTTTCGCAGTGATTCAGAATTTAAAGAATTAATGCAATTGCCCGATTGACGGACGAGCCGGATTCAGAAATATTCGCGG
>JBDSLX010000309.1:0-10600 GCA_039916145.1 Verrucomicrobiota bacterium
ACAATTAGAAAGCGTCAGAGTGCTTTGGTTGAAAATGCCTCCGCCCACGGCATCGCCTCCATTCTGCATTTGATTGCCGTCCGACTCTACGACTCGTCCGTTCCGAATGGTCAGCCCACTGATCAAGGCCGGGCCGACCGTCACCGAGAATATCCGAGTAATATTGTTGCCGCTGATGGCCAGGACGTTTGTGCCCGGGCCGAGGATGGTCACGGGAGCGTTGACGGTGAGCCCCCCCTGAAGCGTGATTGTGCCGGTAACATTATTGGAAAAGATAATCGTGTTGCCGCCACCGAGAGTTAAGTTATCTGACAACGCCTGACGCAATGTGCCCGGACCCAGGCTGGCGAGATTAGTTACGACCAGCGTGGCACCAAAAGCAACGGGCGCGAGGACGATGAACAGTGAAAGAATCGTGACAAAAATTACGCTGGCACGAAAGAGCAGCCTCAAGTTCATAAAATAGCCTTTGGTTAAACTTTGATGTCGGGGGCAAGAACCAACAATCCACTCCGCTTGCCAGAAATCAAGCCGAATAAGCGAAGCCGGTCACAGGAGCTGCGTAAAACGCGGAACTTCAAACGAAGAGGAACTTTGTTCAGAATTTGGCATGGCGAAGTTTTACGCGAGCAGTAAGCGAGACTCCATGCGAAAGCACGCGCGAATTCACCAACCAGGTTTGTTCAAAGCGAATACAAATCAAACGCGCCATTTAATCGCGCGCGCAAACTGAGCAATGCGTTCTGTATTTGCGTTCGATGGCGTGGCGGACGGGGCGAACATAGTTCAAAATATTCAGCGCTTTAATGGCGGGCACCATTTGGAGGTAGTCCTTCAAACCTAGTCCGTAACCTGCGAGAAAAATTACTTTCTCGTCCGACGTCAGATCGTGCAACGCAATGGAAAGTTCCCAATAGGGCGCGATGTTTGCCGAACAATTTTCCCAATCGAGGATGGCCACGATTTTTTGTTTTTCATCGAGGATACAATTCTTAAGACGAATGTCTCCATGACAAAGAGAGGGACGGGCGCGCCAACGTTTCATCAACTGAATTTGCCGATGTAGTTTTTTCACATTAGCCGGAGCGAAAACGCCATCGCGCCGCAAACTCTCCACGCGTTCAGCCAGATTCAGTTCCTTTACCAAATAATCCTGCCTATAGTTTGACCCGGCTATCTTCGGTTGATTTCACGCGAAATTCCGGCGAGCCGCCCACGTCGAGCGATCCTTGCAATCCGAAACCTTGAAATAACCGGTCGAGAAAGATTTGCGCCCGGCCTTCTCGTCGCCAGTGATGTGTTTTTGATACCAGCTTATGGAAGATCCCATTGCTCGGGGTTCGGAACGGAAGTCCGGAGGCTCAACTCGCGAAAATTTTATCCAGTCGCTCGGAAATATTTTTCAATCCGGCAGCGTCGGCGGCGGGATTTGGATAAGCGGGTTCTGCAATCCCCCAACCATTGTAACCAATCTCATCCAACGCCTTTATAATCTTTGGCCAATCATTGCTGCCTTCCAGATATTGCACTTCAAAACCTTTCCACAAACCGGCGGTCTGCATTTTCTCGCGACTGTATTCTTTGATGTGCAATTTCAAGATGCGTTTTCCCAGGACGTCGATCCATTGCTCCGGCCAGCCGTAACGAAGCACATTCCCAATATCGAAATGCGCGCCAACAAATGGGCTCTGAAGTTCGTCGAGGTAACGCGCCATCTCTAATGGGCTGAGCAGAAAATTATTCCAAACATTTTCGATGGCAATTTTCACGCCCAGATCTTCGGCAACAGGGATGGCTTTTCGTAATTCAGCTTGTGAACGAATATAGGCATCCGCGTAGGAAATTTCTTTATTCACGGTGGCGGGAACAAACAAAACCGAAGTCGCTCCGTATTTTTTAGCATCTTGCAAAGATTGTTTCAGTCCGGCCAGTCCGCGTTCGCGTTCGGCGGGATTAGGCGAAGCGAGATTTTCTTTCCAGTGCGTGCCGCAACAAACGCTCGGAATTTGCAGACCGGTTTCGTCGCGCGCTTGCAAAACTTCTTTTGCGTCCATATGGCTCATTGGCTCGACACCAGCGAATCCCGCTTCCTTGATCGCTTTGAATTTTTCCAGAACGGAACCGGGAAAGCCGACGGTGGCGAGCATGACGGCTTTTTTCAGTTCGCGTTTTTTGGCTTCTTTAGAAAAAGCGGCGGGAGTAAGCGCGGCCAACGCGAGCGCGCTGCTACTGGATCTTAAAAAATCGCGTCGTGTAAATTTATTATTTTTCATTGTAAGAGACGACGTGAGGAGTCTCACTTTAAATTGGTGTTTAGAGACTCCTCACGTCGTCTCCTACCCTGATTAACCGGCCAGAATTCTATCCAGTTGTTCGGAAATTTTTTTTAGAAATTTTTCCGGAGAAACATTTTCTTTGCAGGGGCCGCAAGCCGGCTCAACGATGCACCAGCCTTTGTAGCCAACTTCGTCAATCGCGCGCATGATTGCTGGCCAATCGTTATCGCCTTCGAGATATTCGACGGCAAATCCCTTGCGCAAACCTTCTTCGTTCATTTTTTTGCGGCTGAATTCCTTGATGTGAATTTTCTGAATGCGTTTTCCGAGCGCACGAATCCATTGCTCCGGCCAGCCGATGGAAATTACGTTGCCGACATCAAAATGCCAGCCAACCGCCGAACTCTTGAATTCATCGACGTATCGCGCCGCTTCGAGTGGGCTGAGCAGAAAATTATTCCAAACATTTTCAATCGCCATCACGACACCGAGTTCTTCGGCGAGTGGAATGGCTTTGTGAATTTCCTCCTGCGTCCGTTGGTAATTTGCAGCGTAGGACGTTTTTTCATCCACACCGCCGGCAACAACTAAAACGGATTTTGCTCCGAAAGCTTTGGCGTCTTGCAACGCCTGGCGCAATCCATCCAAACCTTTTTGTCGTTCGCTTGGGGCCGGGTGCGAAAATAATCGTGTGTGCGGACCGCAACTGATGCTGGCCACGGCCAAGCCCGTTTTATCGCACGCGTCTAAAACTTCAGCGCGATCTGAATGGCTGTTCGGCTCCACGCCTTCAAAGCCGGCGTCTTTCAACATCTGGAATTTATCCAACGTCGAAAGATTCTTGCCCTGTGGAAACGTGTTCAGCATGTAGCCTTTTTTCAACTCACGTTTTTTCAACGGCGAATTTTCGTTTGATGGCATGCGTGAATTTTCGTCCCAAAAAAGAAGCGGCGATTTCTCGCCGCTCTGCAATTTCAATTTGAACTAAACGAATTTCGTTTGGCCCGGCATCGCCAGCGGCGGCACCGCCGGCGCTTTGTCCCAAACAATGTCCTTTTCATCCGGCACCAATTTTTCCTCAGAATTGACTGCCATCTCCCAAGTAATTTCCTGCCCGGTGTAGCCGGCCATGCGTCCCATCACGCCCATCATGGAACTCTTGGCGAGCCATTCGCCATCCATGCGCGGTTTGCCGGCGCGGATGGATTGAAGAAATTCCTGCTGTTCGACGACATACATATTGGGACTATTTTTCTCGCCGTCATATTTCCAAACGCGATTGTTTTTCAAATCGGTGATGTAAGGGACGCCGTTGAAAAGCAAAACGTGCGCGGTCCCTTTCGTGCCGTAAACGTGTTCGGTATTGTCGCTGGCGCAACCGGGTTGCTGGCGGCAAGTGACAAAACCTTTGACGCCATTGGGCCATTCATACGTGACGGAGAAATGATCGTAAATATGGCCGACCAGATTCTCGGGGCGAAGCTGGCGTCCGCCTGTGGCAACACATTTCACCGGCATCTCGTTGTTCATCGCCCAATTGGTGAGATCGACGTTGTGGATGGCTTGCTCGACCAGATGGTCGCCCGATAACCAGACAAAGTGCATCCAGTTGCGCAACTGTGCTTCCATCGGTCCCCAAGCTGGATTGATTTCTTTGAAGCGCGGACCGCCGGTGAGGTACGTTCCATAAATCGTCCGCACATCGCCAATTTCTCCGCCTAAAATTTTCTGATAAACCGCGCGTTGCGCCAAATTGGAACGCCAGCAAAAGCCGGAACCGATTCCCAACTTTTTCTTTTTCGCTTCCGCGACAGTTTTCAAAAAAGAACGATAACCATGAGCATCGGTACAGATCGGTTTTTCGCAGAAGACATGTTTGTTTCTTTCAATGGCGTATTGGATATGAAACGAACGAAATCCCGGCGGGGTCGCAAGGATCACCACGTCAACATCGCTGTCGATCACTTTTTTGTAGGCGTCTAACCCGACAAAAGAAGTTTCCTTGGTGACTTTTATGCGATCTGAGAATTCAGTCCCTTTCAGAGCTTTCAAATGAAGATCCAGTTCATCCTGAAAAGCATCACCCATTGCGACAAGCACGCAGTTCGGATCGGCGGTCATCGCTTCGCGAACATTGCCGGAGCCGCGGCCACCACAGCCGATCAGCCCGATTTTAATTGTGTCGGAATTTTCCGCGAAAGTGCGCTGCGGAAAAATTAAGTTCGTCGCCAATGCTCCGCCGATGGCTGCCACACTGGAGGTTTTTATAAATTCGCGACGTGAAGATTGTTGGTCTGATAACGGGTTCATAATATTTTGATTTGAGCGAAAAGTTTATTCGCCGGGAATAACATGCGTCAAGGAAAGAGGACTGTTCTTGCGGATGCAATATTCATTTCCGACCCACGCCGCGAGTAGCGGGATGGAACAAAGAATATTGTTCCACCCCAACCTCCTCAGCGCTCGAATTGAGCAAGGCGCAACGTTCCTTTGATCGAGCAAATTGCAAACGGGAATTTAAAAAAAATTGTAGCGTCGAGGCTGCGCTTCGATTGAGCCACAGGCTCAACGCCACAGCGGGTTGCCAATTACAATTCGACGATTTGTTTGTATTCGGGCACGAGGACTTCGGCGGCGGGCTTCATCGCGCGCAACGTTTCGCCAAAGGCCAGTGCCTGCGTTTCCTCGCCGTGAACGACAAAAATCTTTTTGATATTTCCGCCAATGGCTTTGACGTAATCCTCCAGCTCGCTTTTGTCCGCGTGGCCGGAGAAAGAATCCAGCGACGCAATCCGCGCCCGCACTTGATGCGGTTCGCCGAAAATATTTACAATCGGTTTGCCCGAAAGAATTTGCGCACCCAGCGTGTGTTCGGCGCAGAAGCCGATGAACAAAATTAAATTGTTCGCGTTGCCGATGTTGTTCTTCAAATGATGACGGATGCGACCGGCTTCGGCCATGCCCGACGCGCTGATGATAATCGCGGGATCCTTCAGTTCATTGAGCTTCATGGAATGCGCCACTTCGCGGATGTAAGTCAGATTCTCCATGCCGAACGGGTTCGCTTTCTCGCGCAGAAATTTATAAATCGTTTCGTTGAAACATTCCGGATGCAACCGATAGACCTCTGTCGCATTCACGCTCAAGGGGCTGTCCACAAAAATCGGCAAAGGCGCGAGTTGCTCGTTCTTGATCAATCGATGCAACGTATAAACAATTGCCTGGGTACGCCCGACCGAGAACGATGGGATGATTATTTTCCCATTTCGCTCAACCGTTTCGCGCACGAGCCGCGCCACTTCTTCATCGGCGCGATGCGGGGAAACGTGTTCACGCGCGCCGTAGGTGCTTTCCACCTGGAGAAAATCCACGCCCTCCACCGGCATCGGGTCGCGCAGAATTTCGTCGTTGCCGCGACCGACATCGCCGCTGAAAAGGTAGCGGAATTTCTTCGCGCCCTCCTGTATATCGAGAATCACCTGCGCCGAACCGAGAATATGTCCGGCGTCACGAAAGATGACGGAGACTCCATCGACGACTTGAATCGGCCGGTCATAACCAATCGTGACGAATTGGCGAATCGCTTTCTCGGCGTCTATCGCGGTGTATAGCGGCTCGACCGGCGGCAACTTTTTCTCCGCCCTTTTACGCGAAAGATACTGCGCGTCGAACTCCTGGATATGCGCCGAGTCCTCCAACATGATGCTGGCAAGGTCGCGCGTGGCGAAAGTGCAAAAAATATTTCCATCGAAACCTTGCCGGCAAAGATTGGGCAAGTTGCCGCAGTGATCAATATGGGCATGGCTCAACACGACTGCGTCAATCGTCTTGGGATCAAAAGAAAAATGGCGATTACGCTCAATGGATTCATCGCGTCGGCCTTGAAACAAGCCGCACTCCAGCAAGAGCTTTTTGCCATTCAACTCCAAGAGATACATCGAACCGGTCGTCGTGCGGGCCGCGCCGAGAAAATGAATTCGCATAGCTAAATAATGAGGTCGCTCACAATGGCGGCAAGCTTTTCAATGAAAAAGGAGAAGGCAATAAGCGAAGAATGTTCCGGCGGATCACCAGTCGGTCCATCAATCCCTTGGAAATGAGTTACGCAAATTTCCTTGATGGATCGCGTTCTGAGGCGAACGCCACCCTCATTGTTGGTAGAGTGAGCGGACATCCAGCTAATCTTGGCGCCGATTTAGTCAGGCTTTGCTGTTTCCCCTAAAATGGGCTACATGACGCAGCAATTGATTATAACTGGAGCGTGCTCAAGCTGAAGTTTATTTAGCCCAATCAAACATGGTTGGAATCGGCGGATCGGAGGAGAAATATTACTATTTGCTGGATGTGCGATTCGTCAGCCATAGCCAGTCTTTATCAGTCCCGGCCGTTGGAATCGAATTCTGGGTGTAATCTTTCTTATAAGGAACATTTTTTAGGGTGCTAAATTGCCAAACCCTCTTTTCAGCATGCCCATCGGCGAAAGAAAAGGCATTACCCTTGCCACCATGATAGGCGGCCGGAACGTCCGGGTATTGGGGAAATGTGAGACGCATCTGAAAGAAACCATCATTAAGGCTGGCCATGCTTTCATCGGCAAAAATCCATGCATCCACCGGGCGGGGTCGTATTAAATCACTGTTCTTTTTAAAGACCTTCCAGCCCACGTTGTAGGCGCCGTCGCCCACCGAAGTTCCTGGGATGTAGTAGGCAGCGCCCATGTTGCCATTCATTGAAATGGAACGTATCCGTCGGCCATTGTCCGAAGGAATGATGTCGAACGGGCAGCCGTAAACCGTGACTTGCCCGCTCAGAAAGGGTCCCAACAAGGAGGACCGATAAACATCGACATTCGTGTTTGCTTGTTGGCTACCCCAGTTCACCCCCAAACCACTACACCATGTTTTATCCAGGTCCGCAGAGGAAAACGGGGCATTTGGAACCATATAGTCCTTATTCTCAGCGGCATACATCTCACATGCTAGCGCCAACTGCTTCTTGTTGCTTAAGTCCTTTGCCGTCAGCGCGGCGATCTTGGCCTTGGCTAGTGCTGGCAAGAGTAAGCCAGCCAGAATGGCAATAATGGCAATAACCACCAGCAGTTCAATCAAGGTAAATGCGAGAACCTTTTTCATGCGTTGAACACATAAAGGGATTTCATAAGCTTGTCTATATCATTTTTCAAATGAAACCTCAATTCTTGTGCATCAGACGATAAAAGACGTTGCCGCCAGCCTGCGGCGTCGTGACCTGAAATGTTCCACCGCCAGACGTCGTGAAAGTCGCAGGGGTGTTGGTATAAGGTCCTTCCACCACGGCGGAGCTTTGCAATGTGAATGCATTGGTGCCGTCGTAAATGTTGGTGCTGCCGAATGACATCACCACATCACTGCCGACAAGGGATACCGCGCCAGGTGCAAAAGTCGGGGCGGGAATAAACACCGTGAGAGTGCCAACCGTGCTGAGGGTGCTCCCCACGGCGTTAGTCACGCCGACAGTATAGTTTACGGCATCGGCTGTTGTGATATTCGATACCGTCAAAGTATCGTTCGTAGCACCGGAATAATGACTGCCATCGACAAGATTGACGCCATTCGTCTTCCATCGGTAAGTGAAGGGCGGCGTGCCCGAAGCAGAGACGGTAAACGTTGCGCTCGAACCCCAGAGATTAGTCTGATTCGCCGGTGAAACAACAGCACTGGACGGTACGCTAGCCAAAGTCAAAGTCGTGAATACTTCGACTCCGCCAGAGGCATTGCTGACGACAACAGAATAAGTAATCGCGTCGGCAGCCTGAGCATTGGTAATCAATAGATTGCTCGTCGTGACTCCGGCGTAATGCGTGCCATTAACCAGGTTAACACCATTGGTCCTCCATTGGTATGAGGTTGGAGGAGCCGGACCCACCGGAATCACCTTTATTAGGGCGGTCGCACCTGGATTGGTCACAACATTTGGCGGCGGCGGGACGACTTCAAGGGTCGCCACCAAGCCGGTAACTGATCCGGCGACATCGCGAAATACAGCATAATAATTAGTGGCAACGTTGGTGCCGACATTGGAGAAACTTAATGTGCTGGTGATATTGGTGTCGTTATTAGAATCCGTCTGCAATAGGGTCACGGGGACCGTTGTGCCTCGATACCATTGATTCGTCACAGGCGCCGTAGCGTAGGTCGCGGAAGAGGTGAAGGAAACATTTGCTCCCTGAGTCACAATGAGACTGATCGCTCGATTGGTGATGTAGGGAGAGAGTTCGATTACGCGAACGTTGGAATAATAGACGAATGCGCTGGCGGGATCGCTGACATCCTTAAGCGGATCAAGATAGCCTAGCATAAACGTCCCGTTAGTGTAGCCGTTGGTGACGGCATAGGAGGCAAGAACCTGGGAACGAGCAATAAAAAGACTGAGATTGGTTTGCCGGGTCACTTCTATGCTAACATCAACCCATTTATTGACCGGAGTTCCTCCGGCGCGGTGAGCAGCGGTGTCGGCACCGACAAACGGCGGACGCTTAAAGACGCCCGACTGGGAGACAGCAGTCGCACTGATCGGCTCGATCGACCCGTTATTGGGCAGCGGTTGTCCGGCGAAACCATCATAGTCCGCAGGGGTTATCGAACCTGCCCCTGCGTCGACCGCCATCCACATCCCATCGCTATTGGTGGTGCCACTGCCACCCGTAGCCAGCGTAACCGGCGTCGTGGGTTTCCAGTTGCAGTTTGTACCGCGATGATTAATTCCGAACAGCGCAAATTCATTTCCGAGGGTGTTTGCGACAGGGTTGTCGATCGTACCGGAATAGAGCGAAAGGAACATATTGAAGCGCAAAGCGTAATTTCCCTGAAAGAGCTGGCCTTGAGGGTAAACGTTCACTGCGGACGGAGCCTGAAAGGAGAAGTCCTTGTTTACAGTCATTCGCAAAGCTTTGTCCCAACCGTTCGCAGCCATGACGGGCGACGGCGGCACCGAATAACTGGCTACCGGGCTGCCGAATGTCACTTCGAAATTATTGCTCCCTCCCCCGTTCAAAGACTCGGGAGCGCCGTTGGTATAGTTAGGAAGAACAACTGGCAACACCGTCGTAGTACCGAGGTTAGTGGTGGCAAAGGTCAGAGTCCAGTTAACGCTATCAGCGGCATTGGTTAAAGGATTAGACCAAAGCACCGTTTCTGGCCCAACGGTGTTATCAAGTTCCGTTAAAGTGACCGCATTGTTACTGACTGAATAAGAACTGCCCTCCAAGCTTGTAAGATTAGTTCCGGCGGAATTGGTCAAGGTAATGATCACCGTGACATTAGTCGGCGGGATGTTCAGATTCGCATGAATTACCGGATTTCCGATAATATTTGTGAAAATCACTTTACCCGGATTGATCACAATTCCAGGAGTGCCATCAACGGGTATTCCCGAAATAGGCAGGTTCTGTGCGGCCGCAGTGTAATCCGTTGGGAAAGGCGCCGCAGTGCCGGTATAAATGAAATTGGTGACTGTGTAGGATGCGGGGGTAACATTGCCAGGACTATTGCCCGGACCATTGGTGTCCCCGAGGCGAGTAATAAGAAACTTGGCATAATCCCCCGGAATTCCCCGGTTCATAGTCGTGCCGGAAGCTGCAGCAGACAGGATGAGCAACTGCGGTCCCGTGTTCGCGATACTGACGCTGCCGCTGACAGGCGGCGCTGCCAGGTAATTTGCTCCGCCTCTAAGCGTCATGATCGAGGTTAAAGTTGGTCCAATCACCGGGATCGCCGTTGGGGTGATGAGGATGGCTTTCGACCAGTTACCCGACGGCGAAGTGCCAATAGGGAAAGTTACGGTGTTAGTTGTAACAATTACCCCATTCCCATCTGTTCCCGTGTTGATCGTGTAATTGGTATTAACAATGGCCGTGCCACTCATGGTGAAGCCAACCGTCACGGCTTCAGTCAATACGTTTGTGGTAAGAGAAACGGTAAAGACGCCCGGAATCGGGGTGCCAGGGGTCACGTTATTGATGTAGTTCTGCGAGGCCAAGGGGGTGGTTGGAACCACGCTGGCGTTGATTGACGGCAGGATCAATTGAAAAGTGCCGTTGGTGCCGGTACTGTCGTTGCTCGTTACCGCTACGGTGCTAAGACCAAGAGAGTAACCGCGTAAGAGGCCTTGTCCGGAACTGTTTACATAAAGGTTGTTGGCCGCGTCCCAGCACATTCCGCGAGCGTTCCCGAGGGCGGGAGTATTGGGTATGCCGAAGATACTGCTCTCGTCGGGAATTCCGTTGGTCAAGGTCCCGATAGTGATGGCGTTGTTGATATCAACCGAGGCTAAAAACCTTCCATCGG
>JBDSLX010000310.1:0-4534 GCA_039916145.1 Verrucomicrobiota bacterium
ACCAGGTTTTATCGGTTGAGCAGTCCGTGATTTTGCCTCGACGACTTGGCCCTTGCTCTGGCCGTTCGCTAGAGCCATTAAAAGAAAGCTGTCGCGATGCAAAAGCGCCAGAGGACTGGCGCACTCCACGACGCTCGCGCGATTTTTGCAGCGTAAGAACCTGGCAAAGCTTTTGGAGTGCGGCAGTCCTCTGCCGCTTGCAACTTCGGCCACAGTATTTTTGAAACGCTCTAGCACCAGCGAAAGCGAAATCAGGCAAAGCCATCGCATCGCTAAAAAACTTCAGTCGCAGGAAAAGTCATTGGAGATTTTTGGGAAGTTTTACAGCTTGGAATTGTAACGAAGCGCCGGTTTCCAAACCGGCTTGCGTTGTCGCGTTGTTCGTGCGTTCAAATATTTTCCGCCGCTGTTGCTTTACGAACGCCCTAAGCCGACTAAGTCGGCGCTCCGCACGGAAAGCCCGCTCCCGTTCGGCCGGCTGAATTGCGGCCAATCGGCCAACGCAGCGAAAGCGAAAAGATTCAAAGCCATCACGCCGCTAAAACTCCATGCGCATGAAAAGACTTTGGAGAACTTCTCGGCCTGGGAACCACGCTCACCAACGGGCTTGAAAGAGCACCACTGGCAGGCCGGTTTACTTGCTGCCTCCGTGGCACTTTTTAAAACCATAAATGAAACCGCCGCCAAGCCCGTTTCTTGTGATATTGCCCCACCTCAGAGGCGGTTGGTGTGCTAACCACCACCACCGCCACCGTTAATCGTGAAGGATTGTTGAATACGGTTTACGCCGAAGCGGGGAGCGAATGGCAAGGAAGCTGGGTGAATGCCATCAGCCAACTCGCCGACCAAGAGTTAGAGAACGTAATCAAAACATTCGCGCTCAAGAACAATCTCCTCGATGCAGAATCCACCGGCGAAAACAGAAAACTTCTGGTGTTAAAAGCGGAACCACGATCACATTTGGTTCTGAACCTGATGTCGAATGTCGGAACAAAAAAATGGAATTGCTTTGTGTGATTGAGGTGAAAGGAAGCGGCGATAAAGCGGGCGCTCAGACTCGTTTGGACGAAACCAAAAAATCTTTTACTAAAGCCAAGTTGGAAAATCCGCGCTGCACTACAATTTTCTTGCCGAGCATTTTGACCCCGGCGGTGGAGAAACAACTTCTGAACAAACGAGACATCGATAAGGTTTTTAATTTGCTGGATCTTTTCAAAGATGGTCCCAAAAAAGAAGAATTCGTCGCGGAACTTTTTAAATTTATTTTGCGCGAGAAAATATAGTCCATGAAAACCAAACCAAATATCAATGACCGTTTCGTTATCATCATGCTCGGTGGCTCGTTAACATTTTGACGCTTGCGGTTCACTCCGCTAAGTTTTCCACATGACCAGGCAAGTCACAGTCGAAGTCCCCGAACACGCCATGCAAATGTTTGGCGGAGACGAGACTCGCTTCAGTCGCGAAATGTTCGAGACGGCCGTCGTAAAATGGTTTGACGAAGGTTTGCTTTCGCAAGGGCAATCATCGGAGTTGTTAGGAATATCCCGTGGCGAGTTTTTTGATCTTCTCCATCGCCACAAAGTTTCGCCGATTCAAATGACACCGGAGGAATTGGCGGAGGAATGTCGGCGTGGGTAATTCCCGGGTGTTGAATGTTTCGCCCCTGATTTTATTGGCGAAAGCGCAGGTGATCCATTTGGTTCTTCGAGTTTGCGAACCGTTGGTGATCCCCGAAGTCACCCTTCAAGAAGTTCGGGTTGGCAAAATGAGTGATGCTGGACGCGCGTGGCTGGAGGGTGAAAGGTCGGTTTTCGTAAAGAAATCAGGCCCCATTCCGTCCGCGATTTCCCGCTTCGGTTTGGGACTTGGCGAAACGCAGGTTCTGGCATGGACGATGGAAAATACCGGCTTCGAGGGTGTGCTGGATGATCTCAAAGCACGACGGTGCGCGAAACAACTTAACTTGCCAATCATTGGCTCCTTGCGGGTCTTGATCATCCTGAAAGAACAAGGTTTGATTCCGAGCGTTCAACCTGCCATAGACCATTTCCGCGGAGCGGGATCGTATTTTAGCGAAGCGCTCATTCAGGAAACTTTAAAATTGGCAGGCGAGAATTAAGAATTTCATGAAAACAAAACCCAACATCAATGATCGTTTCGTCATCATCATGGCCGGTGGAAAAGGAGAACGCTTCTGGCCGGTGAGCCGCGAGAAGACGCCCAAGCAACTCATCACGTTGCTCGGCGGCAAATCGTTTTTACAGCAAGCTGTGGAGCGCGTGTTGCCACTTGTGCCGCTGAAAAATATTTTCATCATCACCAACGCGGTGCAGGCGGATGCGGTGCGCAAACAACTTCCGAAATTGCCGAAGGGAAATGTCATCGGCGAACCGGTTGGACGCGATACTTGCGCGGCGGTCACGCTCGGCGCGGCGATGGTTGGGCAACGTTCCACGAATGCGGTTATGGCGGTGATTCCGGCGGATCACGTCATTCCTGAAGAGAAAAAATTCCAACAAGTTTTAGCGGATGCTTTCGATCTGGCGGGTCGTGGACAAGTCATCGTCACCATTGGAATCAAGCCGACGGAGCCAGCAACCGGTTACGGTTACATTCGCACCGGCAACGCGTTGCCGCCACCGAGTGGAGTCAAACCTTACAAAACGACTTTTTTTAAAGCGGAACAGTTTGTTGAGAAACCATATTACGATCGCGCGGTCGAATATTTGAACAGCGGGCAATATCGCTGGAACGCAGGAATGTTTGTCTGGTCATTCGTGACCATCACGCAAGGTCTGGAAAAACATCAGCCGGAAATGGCGGAGGCGTGTCAGCGTTGGTTCAAAGTCGCCGGAACCTCGAAGCTCGAAAAAGTTTTAGCGAAGGAATATCCCGAGATTAAAAAAATCTCCATCGACTTCGCGTTGATGGAACATGCGCAAAATGTTGTCGTGGCTGATGGAAGCTTCGAGTGGGACGATCTCGGTTCGTGGAACGCGCTGTCGCGCCATTTGAAAGCTGATGCCGAAGGCAATTGCGCCGTCGCCGATTTCATTCACGTCGATGCGGCACGAAATATTATTTTCGACGCACGGACAAAAAATCGGACGCCAATTGCGGTGGTCGGTTTGCGCGATTCCATTCTTGTTCAGACTGACGACGCGGTTTTGCTCGCGCACAAAAGCCAGTCGCAGAAAGTCAAAGAACTCGTGAAGAAACTTTCCGAAGATAAAAGATATAAAAAGCTGATTTAGATTTTCGGCGATTGTTCGGCTGGAACTTTTACAAATGCCATTTCTCCCCATTGCCGAACGTGAGTTGCGGGTCGCCGCGCGAAGGCGGGCGACTTATCGGACGCGATTTTGGGCGGTGCTCATTGCTCTCGTTGCATTTGCCTGGCAATTCCTTTGGCTCACTCGCGGCAGAGTCCCCTCGACCATGCACGGCAGGATTACATTCACGACCATTTCAGGGTTGGCGTTCGTTTACTGTCTTTTCATTGGCGCGCGTGTCACGGCCGATTGCTTGAGTGAAGAAAAACGCGAAGGAACTCTCGGCCTTTTATTTCTCACGGACTTGAAAGGTTACGATGTCGTGTTCGGAAAGCTCGTCGCCAGTTCGCTCAATGCCGTTTACGGGCTGCTCGCCATTTTTCCGATCCTCGGCATTTGCTTGATGCTCGGCGGCGTTTCCTTCACGCAATTCGCGAAAACAGCTCTCGCTCTGCTGACCATTTTATTCTTTTCGCTTGCCGCAGGAATTTTCGTCTCGACTTACAATCGACTGGAGCGCATCGCCATGTTTTTCACAATTCTCGTGATTTTGTTCACCACGCTTGCGCCGCTCCTGTTGTTTGCGCTGCTGAATGACCTGACTGGTTTAAATAATAAAGACCTTTGGCCAATGTTTCTGGTCAGCCCGGGATTTATGTTCATGTTGGCAATGGAATCCGGCGCTTCTGGTTTCTTTCCTGCCGCAGCTTTTTGGGGTTGCTTCACTTGCACGTGGTTTTTGACCATCGGTTTTCTTTGGCGTGCCAGTTTAAAATTGCCGCATTCATGGCAGGAAAAAGGAATCAAACCTCCAATGTCGAAATTGATAAGTTTCCAATTACCTCAAGCTGACAAAGCTCAGGGAAAAACATTTCGCGCGCAGGCTCTGGAAATTAATCCATTTTTCTGGCTCACGTTGCGCGGGCGGGAAAAACTCAATCACGCCTGGGGTTTTGTCATCGCCATCATCATGATCTGGTTCCTGGGATTTTCGGGAGCCGGCAACATCATGTTGGATTACGACCTGTTATTTCCAACACTGCTTTTCATCCACGCATTCCTGAAAATCTGGGTCACGTCCGAAGCTTGCACGCGCCTCGTCGAAGACCGGCGCAGTGGCGCATTGGAATTACTTTTATCCACGCCACTTGATGTTAAAGAAATCATTCGTGGCCAGCACCTCGCCTTGCGCCGCCAGTTCGCCGCGCCGTTTTTACTGCTCATTGTTTTAGAAGCGGTTTGTTTTCTATTCGTAATCG
>JBDSLX010000311.1:0-17268 GCA_039916145.1 Verrucomicrobiota bacterium
ATCAACTTCGCGGGATCGAGGCGTTCCTCCGGTTTGAGCAATTCCAGTCGCGCGATCTGGGAGAGAACAATCGCGTCAGCTTCCCCGAATGCTTCCACCAATTCCTGCTGAAAGATATTGCGGCGCGTCGTGTTGGTGCGCGGCTCAAAAATCGCCCAAATTTTTTGATCCGGATATTTGAAACGCAACGCGCGTAACGTTTCGCGAATCGCCGTGGGATGATGGCCAAAATCATCAATCACCGTCACTCCGCCGGCAATCCCCCGCACCTCCATGCGACGCTTGATTCCTTTGAACGTGTCGAACCCCGACTGAATTTGTTTATTGGAAAGACCGCAATGTTTCGCCGCCGCCACGACAGCCAGCGCATTCCGCACATTCAATTCGCCCAGCAAGTTGAGATGAAATTTGAAACTCGGAATTTCAAACTCGGTGGCGGTCGCGCCGAATTTCAAATTGAACGCGCGAAATTTATTCTCTTCCCCGACGCCAAATCGTTGCACCGGACAATGCGTTACGTTCAAAAGCGGCGCGAGATTTTCGTCGTCGCCATTGGCAAGCAACAAACCGTTGCGCGGAATCAAATTGATGAAGCGTTTGAATTGAAGCTGGATCGCCGCCAGATTTTCAAAAATGTCGGCGTGATCGAATTCGACGTTGTTGATGATCGCGACTTCTGGAAGGTAATGAACGAACTTGCTGCGCTTGTCGAAAAACGCGGTGTCATATTCGTCGCCTTCGATGATGAACCATTCGCTGTCGGTGAAACGCGCGCCTTGTTTCAAATTTTCTGGAATGCCGCCGATGAGAAAACTGGGGTTCAATCCGTTGTGCTCGAAAACCCAGGTGAGCAGCGAAGTTGTCGTGGTTTTTCCGTGCGTGCCGCTGACTACCAAAGACCTTTTGCCGCGAATGAAAAATTCCTTGAGCAATTCCGGCAGCGAACAGTAGCGCAATTTTTTTTCCAACACGGCTTCCGCTTCAGGATTGCCGCGCGAAATGGCGTTACCAATAACAACAAGGTCAGGTTTGTGCGCGAGATTTTTTTCGGCATAAGTCGGCATGACTTCGATTTTCCTTTGCGCCAAAAAGGTGGACATCGGCGGGTAGGTATTCGGGTCCGAGCCGGTGACGTGAAATCCTTTTTCCACCAAAGCAGCGGCGGCAGAACCCATGGCCGTCCCGCAAATCCCGACAAAGTGAATTGATTTTATCTCCGAAGAAAACATGGGGCGGAGATTAACCACGCAGATGCGGAGAGACAAAGTTTTTCATCGGAGCGCAGGCGTCTCGCCTGCGTTTGGCGCAACAGGAAGTTTCCGACGAGGCCGTGGGAAACGCAGGCGAGACGCCTGCGCTCCTATCGAGATTATCTTTGAATCCGCGCGCTGCCGCCTTTGGCAAACGCTTCGACTTGCTCGACTGTGGACATCGTGGTGTCGCCGGGAAAAGTCGTGAGCAATGCGCCGTGCGCCCAGCCGAGATTCACCGCGTCTTGCGGTGAAACACCTTTGAGTAATCCGTAAAAAAATCCTGCCGCATAACCATCTCCGCCGCCCACGCGGTCGATCACATCCAGTTCGCAGGTCGGAGAAATAAATGTTTTCCCATCGATCCAAGCAACCGCGCCCCAACTGTGGCGGTTGGTCGAATGCACTTCGCGCAAAGTTGTGGCCACAATTTTTATATGCGGATGTTTTTTGGTGACATTGCCCATCATGCTGAAGAACGCGCTCGGATCGAGTTTGTCTTTCGCCGTGACTGCCGGACCAGGAATGCCAAGGCCAAGTTGCAAATCTTCTTCGTTGCCGACGAGCACATCGACGTTCTTCACGATGCGATCCAAAATGGAAACTGCGCGCTCGTTTCCGCCGACAATGTTCCAAAGTTTCGCGCGATAATTTAAATCGAACGAAGTCACCGCGCCCGCAGCCTTCGCAGCTTGCATCGCTTCGATGATGACTTCCGCTGTCGTGGGCGAAAGCGCGGCGAAAATTCCGCCGCTATGAAACCACCGCACGCCTTGTGAAAAAATTTCCTTCCAATTGAAATCGCCCGGCTTCAATTGCGCGGCGGCTTCATTGCAACGGTTGTAAAAAACCACCGGCGCACGCACGCCTTGCCCACGATCACTGTAAACCGTCGCCATGTTCGGCCCGTGAACGCCGTCGTGTTTAAATTTTTTGTAGAATGGCTTTACGCCCATGCCGCGAACGCGTTCCGCAATCAAATCGCCAATCGGATAATCAACCATCGCACTGGCGACGCCGGTATTGAGCCGGAAGCAATCGGACAAATTCGCAGCGACATTGAATTCGCCGCCGCTGACGTGGATGTCGCATTGCGTCGCTTTGCGAAATGGAATGACGCCGGGATCAAGTCGATGGACGAGCGCACCGAGAGAAAGAAAATCGAGCGCACCTTTTTGAGAAATTTTTAAACCATAGTTCATTGGTGCTTTTGAATTAGCCGCCGAACCGCGCGGTGTAAATCGAAAAACTTTCCGCATTTCAATTTTGTGCTAAGTGGTTACGTTGGCGTTCAAGCTTTAGCTTGTCGAGCGAGCGAGTCGATTATCGGAACAAGCTGAAGCTTGGGCTCCAACTGAAACAGATTATGGCAGTCGAATTTAAAGATTATTACAAAACCCTGGGCGTTGCCCGCACGGCGAGCGACGACGACGTCCGCAAAGCTTTTCGCAAACTGGCGCGGCAATATCATCCCGACGTCGCGAAGGACAAAGCGCAGGCGGAAAATAAATTTAAAGAAATCAACGAGGCTTACGAAGTTCTTAGCGATAAAGAAAAACGCAAAAAATACGACACGCTCGGCGCGGATTGGAAAGGCGGATACGCACCTCCGCCCGGTGGCGGACAAAGTTATCGCACGAACACCTGGCGTTCCGGCGCGCCCGGCCAAAGCGCGGAGGATTTTGAATTTGGGGGAACCGGCTTCAGCGATTTCTTTGAACAATTTTTTGGGGGGCGCAACGGCGGGCGGGCGAGCGGCGAATTTGGTCGGCGCGGCGGATCGGTTTTCGAGCAGGAAAGCTCCGAGCGCGGCCAAAATTTGGAAGCCGACATCATGGTGACTCTCGCCGAAGCGATGACCGGTTCTGTTCGACCCATTTCGCTGCGGCGAAACGGGAAGTGCGACCGATGTCGCGGCACGGGCATTTTGCAGAGCCGCGCTTGCCCGACTTGCGGCGGCACTGGGCAAATCCCGCGCACCGAAAAATATCAAGTGAAAATTCCGGCGGGCGTTCGCGAAGGACAAAAGCTGCGGCTCGCTGGACAAGGCCAGGCTGGCACCGGCAACGCGCCCTCCGGTGATTTATTTTTGCGGGTGAAGTTTGCAGCCAATCCGGATTTTCGAGTGGAGGGCGGAGATATTTTTTACGATCTGGATTTAGCGCCGTGGGAAGCGGCGTTGGGAACGAGTGTGGAAATTCCGACGGTGCAATCGCCCGTGAATATAAAAATTCCTCCCGGCACACAAAGCGGACAGCGGTTGCGCGTCAAAGGCCGAGGCTTGCCAGGGCGCGAGGGGATTAGCGGGGATTTGTACGTGGTCGCTCGCATCGTGATGCCGAAGGAAGTCAGCGCCAGGGAACGGGAACTCTGGGAAAAGCTCGCGCGCGAATCTCAGTTTAATCCTCGGGAGTAGGCTATCCGAACCCTTCATGTTTTTTCCTGTTTCGGTTGGCCGCGAAGTCACGGGAGGTCTTGCCTTTTCTCCCCGCGTCGCTCAGCTTTCATTCGGAGGCGGCTTTACGCGTATGGGTTTCTTTTTCGCCATTGCCTTACTTGCTCTCAGTTGCTGGAGCGTTTTTTCGACCTTTCGTCGTCTGCGTCGCGCACATGTTAGCCGTAGGTGGTGGACAGCATTTGCTCTTCTTGCCATCGCAGGATCAGCCGCTGGCATTTGGCTTGCCTTTAGTTTCGAGTATCAGATTACTCCAAAGATGCGTTACGCCAGTTTTCCCATGCCGCTGGCATTTTTTCATCTTGAGGATGGTCATTGGGTGGACTTCGTCACTCCACCGCATGTCATGTATCCAGGCTTGATCGCTAACGTTGTTGCCGTGATTGCTTTGGCGCTAATGCCTCTGTTTGTGGCATCAGTTATAATCGAGTCGAAGAAAAAGAGCGCATGAGACACACGTCGGCTAACAAATCGCCGAAGGCAATGAGAGCGAGCCGTTCAAGTTTGCGGGGAAGTGGCGGGTGTTCTTGCCTTTTCCCTTCGTGTGCCTCAACTTTTCATCCTTTAGATGCCCTCACTCTTTCACGGCAAATCAATTCTGGAGGCCGTAGTTCGTAGGACGGCCCGCTCCATGACGATATGGCCTACTGCCCGAGGTTGGATGCAATGCCTCGCTGTGTACTTTGTTTTCGGCGCGCTGGCTCTGCTTTTAGGATTTGCTTTCGGCAGTCTTCGGTTTGAGTTGTGCGGTGATGCTCCGGGCAGACTTTTCCGATTCACAGTTATTGCGTTCCTGGTGCCTTGTTTGTCTGAGGAGCTGCTTTTTCGCGCCATCCTCCTGCCCGATCCGACGCAGCCTGCTTCGCTTGGGTACCGGGTCGCCCGCGCCATCGCGGCCTTGACGCTGTTTGTCCTTTGGCACCCACTCAACGGTATGTTCTTGAAGACGGCGGCTCGGCAGGTCTTCATGGATCCTGGATTCCTCATCTTGGCGGCATTACTCGGGAGTTGCTGCACCGTGGTTTACATGCGAACGAGTTCCATTTGGCCTTCGACGCTCATCCATTGGGTCAGCCTGATTTGCTGGAAGATTTTTCTTGGCGGGCGGATCTTTTGACTGATGGACCTTGCGCAATAATGAAATCTAACAAGAGCGCATTGAAAATTATCTTTGAAAGAAAAAGGGGGCGGGCATAGTTTCTCACATGCCGAAGTTGCCAGCCCGAAAGAAAAAACCAGCGATCCTGCTTGGGGTCGGCTTGGATTCCGATGGGCACAAGAGGATTACGACCGGGCCAAATTTCGCGCTCTTCGGTGGTTCGCAGGAAACACACGACGTCATGACGGAGAAAGTCATCAAAATTAACGAGAAGCTCGAAGCCAAAGGAAAACAACTCAACGAAGTCAGTCGTGATGAGTTTGATGAGATCGCGGACTCAGTCGGGCTGAAACGAAATCGCTCGTGAACTTCCCAATGCCACGCTGCCCATGAAATCCAAACCTCTCTTTACGATACTATTGCTGGCCTGTTTTTTTTTCCTGCCCAGAGTTTTTTCCGCAGAACCTGCTGCTCTCGAACCAACGAATTCCGTCTCGACGTTCGATACCCAGGCAATCTTGCGTTCGAATCTTCAGGTGCAGGAACAATTGTATGTCGCGCTCCGCGCCATCGAACAGGCGCGGCAGGAGGCCGATGGTTCTGCGAGAAAGAATCTGGATGTTTTCGCAGAAAAACTTAAGGCGATGGAAACATCTTTGAGCGCGCAGAGAGAACGCGATCTGGAATCGTTGCGCTCGTCCAACCGGCTGGTACTCACAGCGGCTTCAGTGGTGGCGGGCATTGGTTTGCTGGCGTTGCTTTGCACCACTTATTTTCAAATTCGCGCGATGAATCGCATGGCCGATGTGGGCGCGCTCTTTTCACCGAGCCTCCATCTGGATTCCGTCCGCGCACTCGGTGACGCGCATTCCAGCGTCCCGGCTCGGCTCAATTCGGCTGAGCAAGCCAGCGCACGTCTGCTGGCGACCATCGCGCAGTTGGAAAAAAGAATTCACGAACTGGAACCCGTGACGTCCGTTTCTACCGCAACCAATCAGCCCCGTGAAAATTCCAACGGCAACTCTGAACCTGCCAAACATGTTTCGCCTCAAATTGCTCCGTTGTTGAGCGATGGAGAAGTTTTCTTGAATGCGGGCGACGCAGAACGAGCGTTGACTTGCTTTGAAGAAGCGCTTCGTGTCGAGCCGGCAAACCCGGACGCGTTGGTCAAAAAAGGAACTGCCCTCGAGGCGCTTCGCAAAATGCCGGAAGCAATCGAAACGTATGATCGCGCCATTGCCGCAGATAGCTCGATGACAGTGGCGTATCTTTACAAAGGGGGTGTGCTGAATCGCCTGCAACGTTTTACGGAAGCAATGGAATGTTACGAGCAGGCGTTGCGCACCCATCCAAAAAACGCCGTCTGATCAACGTCCGTTTCGGGCTTGAGCTTTGGCCCATTCCAAATTCTGTCGCGCCTCGTGAATTTTGGCACGGATCAATTCGCGGTTTTCTTCTTCGGCAGCAGCCAATTCTTTTTCCAGTTCGGCAATGCGTTCTTCGTAAATCGCCTGGCGCGTTTTCAAGCGCGAATTGATCTGTTCCAATCGCCGTTCCAATTCGTTCAATTGCTCCGTTCCACCGCTCTGCGTTTGGATCAAGTCCGAACGTTGCGAAATCAAAGCCCGCACCAACTTGTTCATCAAACCCCGCGCCAAATGCGGCATCAGGTTGGAGTCCAAAGTTTCTGCATCCATCTGTGGCAGTGCCACAACATTTCGCGCCGAAATAAATCTATTTTTCGAGCGAAGGGCGCTGCGCAGGAGAACGGCCATCGCCAGCAAGGCCAGGAAAGTCGCCGCGCTCCAAAGCCAGATTTTTTCCATCCCATTGGCTTTGGAAAGAGTCGGCGGAGGCGCGATTTTCAATTCATCCAATGCCGCTTTTATTTTGGCACCAATTTTTTCCCCGCGCCGAACGATGACTTCTCCTTCCTCATAAGAATATAACACCCGGATGGATTCGGCCCTTTCCTCGCGCAACTGCTGGGTCAACTCCGCGTCAAAAACACAATTGACCTCGACAAAGCTCGCGAGAAATTTCGCCGTGGCGTACTGCTCGCGCGGAATTTGTGCCTGCAACATCTCTCGCACTTTGCTGATGGCGACAATATCGGTCCGCCGAACCAATTGGCTTTGCTTGAGCAAATTTACATTGGTTTCCAAAAGAGCGTCGCTGGTGATCACACGAAACGTGTCGCCACTCGCCGCCGCCGACCAGCTATCGGCATGAACAAATTTTTTGGCGGACCCGCGCAGTTTATCGGAAAGCTGTTTTTGTAATTTTTCTTCGGCATCGCCTTGCGCCCAGCGTGCTCCTTTGATGACGGTGAGAGGATACGACGGATGCTCCTGACGAAAATCGATGACCAATTGGCGAAAGAGCGCAGACTCGACCTGGTTTGTGTCCAACTTGCGGGTGCTGAATTCCTTTTCCACGATTTCCAAAAAGTTCGACCGCAGGGAGGCAACTTCTTTGTTGAACCGGGCGACTGCTTCCGAGCCGCTTTTCTTTTCGAATCGGAATAACACCGGGCCTTTGGACAATTCCCGCTCGCGGCGCAGCTCGGTTTCCGCCCGATCCACCAACGAAAGCTTTCGTGGCGCGAACACATCTTCGGCGCTCACATCGCCGATGGCGTATGGTTTTGGCGCCAAAGGAATTTTGGGGGTTTGCCGCGCGAAAATAGCGGTGATGAAAGCGGCCAGTAATAAAACAAACGCCAAAATGATGGCGCGCGTCGAGATTTTGGATGCGTTGGTTTTCACTGTGCGAACTGCCTAAAATTAGAAAAACGGGCGCGCGGAGACAAGAGTTCTCTCAAAAAAGATTGGATTGCCGCAGGAACTATACGCATATTCCCCGGCACATGAAGTCAATGACGGGTTACGGGCGCGGCGAATGCGCTCAAGACGGATTTAAAATCACGGTCGAACTCAGTTCGGTCAACCGCAAGCAAAGCGAAATTTCGATCAATTTGCCCCGTGAGCTGGAAGTTCTGGAAGCGCAAGTCCGCGACGAAATTAACAAATGCATTTCGCGCGGGCGGTTGAGCGTTCGCGTCTCGATGCATTCGGCGCAAAATAATTCTGCCAACAAACTGCGCGTGAATATTGCGCTGGCGAAAAGTTACGCGAAGGAATTCGCCAAACTATCCAAAGCGTTGAAACTTTCTGAGCCGGTCACACTCGATCTTTTGATTCGTTCGCCCGGAGTTTTGCAGGCCGACGAAGATATTGGCGATGCCGAAGATTTTTGGCCGGTGGTGAATAAATCTTTGCAAGGCGCACTCGCGTCGTTGCTGAAAATGCGTTCGCGAGAAGGCGCGCACCTGGCGAAAGACATGACCGCGCGCATGAATACCATTCGAAAAGCCTTCACGCAGATTCAACAACACGCGCCCGAAGTGCAGAAGCGGTATCGCGATCAATTGATTCAGCGCGTCAAGAACGCGGGGCTGGAAGTGCCGGCGCTCGACGACGAACGGTTGTTGAAGGAAGTGGTTTATTTTGCGGATCGCTCGGACATTTCCGAAGAACTGACGCGGCTCGAAAGTCATTTTCAACAGTTTGATGACTGTCTAAAATCGCCGGAACCGGTCGGACGCACGCTGGATTTTTTAGCGCAGGAAATGAACCGAGAAGTGAACACGATTGGCTCGAAGGCAAATAACGCCTTGATCTCACGCGAAGTGGTCGTGCTCAAAGCGGAACTGGAAAAATTTCGCGAACAAGTGCAAAACGTGGAATGAAAGCGCAGGAGCCAAAATTCAGGAGTCAGGAGTCAGGAGAAAAACTTCGCGCTGCTCGCGAAATGTTTTTCATTCCGCGCTCCGCACTCCGCGCTCCGCATTCAAAAAATGTCTGATAAAAATTCAAGTGCGTTGCTGATTGTGGTTTCCGCTCCGTCCGGCGGGGGCAAAACCACGCTCTGCGAACAATTGCTGGCCAAACATCCCAAGATGACTCGCGCCGTCACTTGCACGACGCGCGAGCCACGCGCGGGCGAAGTGGATGGCGAAGATTATTATTTTCTCGATGCCAATTCATTTCTGAAGCGGGTGCAGGCTGGAAATTTTTTGGAACACGCCACGGTTTACGGAAGTAGCTACGGAATTTTGAAATCCGAAGTGCTGGTCAAATTGCGGCAAGGCAAAGATGTTTTGCTCAACATCGATGTGCAAGGCGCGGCCACCGTTCGGGAAAAAGCGGGTGAGGACGAGGAACTCAAGCGCGCGTTGGTCACGGTTTTTTTGACGACTGCGACATTCGACGAATTGGAAACGCGTCTGAAACGGCGCGGGCAGGATTCAACCGCCAACATCCAGAAGCGCTTGAGCGTGGCGCGGCAGGAAATTGCGCAGTGGAAACATTTTGATTACCTGCTGATCAGCACGACGATCCCCGAAGATTTGCGGCGCATGGAAGCAATTATTGAAGCAGAAAAAATGCGGCAGTGCCGCGCGCAAATTGTTTTCTAAACAATGGTGATCGTTCGCGTTTTTCTTAATCTTAATCTTACTCTTGATTTTTGGACGATTGAGGAAGGATTAAGATTAGGATTAAGATTAAGAAATGAAGGCCAAAGCAAAAATTGTTCTGGGTGTAACCGGCTCCATCGCGGCCTACAAAGCGGCGGATTTGACGAGCCAACTTACAAAAGCGGATTGCGATGTGCATGTTGTCCTCACGTCGGATGCGCAGAAGTTCATCACTCCCCTCGCTTTCAAAACGCTTTCACGCAATCCAGTCATGACCGATTTGTATGATGAAGAAAATGGCTGGAAACCGGTCCACATCAAACTCGCCGACGAAGCGAATCTGTTGCTGATTGCGCCGGCGACAGCGAATGTTTTGGCAAAACTCGCGCACGGGATGGCCGACGATGCGTTGACCTGCGTTGCGCTGGCCTTGAATTCAAAAGCAAAAATCTTAATCGCCCCTGCCATGAATGGCAAAATGTGGAGTCACGCGGCGACACAACAGAATGTCGGCATTTTAAAATCACGTGGCGTGGAATTCATCGGACCTGAGGAAGGAATGCTTTCGTGTGGCTACGAAGGCTTGGGGCGCCTTTGGCGATTTGAGGAAATTGCCAAACGCGCTTTGGAGTTGTTAAGATAATCCGACTATGAAATTCGAGGCCCGCCAGGCGCTAAAGAATTTAGCCCGGCTGGTTGTTTCACCCGGTCTTGAACCTGCTTTGCAAGCGGCGCGCATCCAGACCTTGCAGCGCGACATCATCTTACCGATCAAGTGCCTGTTAATTCTCACGTTGGTTTATTATTTTTATTTTTTCAATTGGGTTGATCTTGCCAACAGCAGTCGCGAAGTAGCGCTTGAAAGCACGCGCCATTTTTTCCTTTTTTATGTATTGGCAACCATCTCAGCCGGAACTGTTCTCATTCTCTACCGAAATTTGCCGCTTCACCTTGTGCAGTGGACCATTTTTTTCCTCGGTCTGCTGGACGCCATTTTGTTTTCATCTCTGACGCTGGTCACCGGCGGCTTTGACAGCATTCTTTACTGGGTTTTCCTCGCTTTGATTGTTCATCATGCGACGAACATTCCGTTCGCCACTCCGCAAATCGTTTTGAATCTTTTGGTTTGCTTTTTTTATGCCGTCGCTGGCGTTTTGGATGTCACGATCAGCGGTCAGGACGATTTTTTTTCGCGGCTGGACGCGGGAACCCGCGAGGCTTTGGATATTGGTCAACCCGGCAATCCTGCCGAATCCTTCATCTTGCGAATCATCGTATTGGTGCTGATGACACTGTGGTGTTGGGGATTGCAAGCGTTGTCGGAAAAACAGCGGCGTGCCGAAGAAGAAGCAAAAGAATTCGCATATCGTCAGGGACAACTTCACACCGCGGGCCGCCTCGCGGCAGAAATTGCACATCAAATCAAGAACCCTCTTAGCATCATCAACAACGCTTCGTTTTCGTTGCAACGCCAGTTGCAGGAAGGACAGAAATCTGCGGCGGAACAAATCCAGATTATTCGGGAAGAGGTGGACCGAGCGGATCGAATTCTGACCGATTTGATGGGCTACGCGCAATTGGCCGAAGGTCGGGTTGAAAAACTCAATGTGATTGAGGAATTAGAACGCGCCATCACACAAGTTTTTCCGCCAGTCGTCAAATACGACGTGAAAATTCGACGCAGTTACATGCCCGCCCTTCCACCGCTGATGATGCAGCGAAGCCATCTTTCCGAGATTTTCCTCAACATTTTGAAAAATGCGCGCGAGGCTATGGCTGGGCACGGAGAAATTGAAATCGCAGCCGAACACGGTGACGATTTTTCCGCAGTGGTCACGATTTCTGATTCCGGAATGGGAATTCCGAAAGAGAAACTGGAGAAAATTTTCGACGCCTATTTCAGCACCAAGGAAAAAGGCACCGGCCTCGGCTTGGCCATCGTCAAACACAACCTCGACATCTATGGAGGCAAAGTCACCGTCGAATCGGAGCTTGGAAAGGGCGCGCGGTTCACCCTACAATTTCCAGCGAAGACATTGATGAAATTAAGCAAATGAGCCTCGCACTGCCACCGGTTCTCGTCGTCGATGATGAAAAAAATATGCGATTGTCTCTCCAGTCGATATTGACGGACGAGGGCTACCGCACCCGCACGCTCGAATCGGCTGAAGAAGCGCTCATTCTCCTCGGCCAGGAAGAATTTTTGATGGTGATCACCGACGCGCGTCTGGGCGGAATGAGCGGTTACGAATTCCTGGCCCACGCGGTCAAACGCTGGCCGGATATTCCCATGTTGATGATTACCGCTTATGCCACACCAAAGCTCGCCGTCGAAGCCATCAAAGCCGGGGCGATGGATTATTTGGCCAAGCCATTTGCACCCGAAGAACTTTTGCACGCCATCGCCCGTTGCGCGGAGCGATACCGTTTGCTTAAGGATAATGCAACACTGCGTGCGCGAACGATTGAGCCTTACAAGCTGGAGCAAATCATTGGGGAATCGCCCAAGATGAAAGAACTTCGGCAACTGATTCAAACCGTTGCTCCGACCAATGCCACGGTTCTCATCCTTGGCGAAACCGGCACTGGAAAAGAATTGATCGCCGGCGCGCTGCACAGTTTGAGCAACCGGCGCAATGCAAATTACGTTCGCATCAACTGCGCCGCCATTCCTGAAACGCTCCTCGAAAGCGAATTGTTCGGGCACGAAAAAGGTGCGTTCACCGGTGCCTTAAAACAAAAACCGGGCCGCGTGGAAGAAGCCGATCACGGAACAATTTTCCTCGATGAAATCGGAGACATGAGTCGTCCGCTCCAGGCTAAACTCCTGCGCTTTTTGGAGGACGGCACGTTCACCCGCGTCGGCGGCAATGAGGAATTGCGGGTCGATGTCCGCCTGATTGCCGCGACTAATCGCGATATCATTGAAGCCATTCGACAAAACGAGTTTCGTGAAGATTTATTTCACCGATTAAATGTCGTGCAGTTTCTTCCTCCGCCTTTGCGCGAAAGAGGCAACGATATCATTTGGCTCGCGGAAAATTTTCTTGGACATTTCAACGCGGCCATGAAAAAGCACCTCCAGAAAATTTCCCCGGTGGCAAAAGAAAAACTGCTCTCGCATTCCTGGCCGGGCAACGTCCGGGAATTAAAAAACGTGATTGAGCGCGCCGTCATTTTGGAAACAACTTCAGAAATTAAAGCGATCAGTCTGCCCGATTTCCAACTGGAATCGCGCTTGCGCAAATCTGAGGCGCCAGCTTTCCACGCGGAAGGTTCATTGGATGATTTGATGGCCGACCATGAAAAACAAGTGATCGTTAACACTCTCGAACAAAATCATTTCAATCTTTCCAAAACGGCGGAACAACTGAAGATCAGCCGCCACGCTTTGCGCTATCGAATGCAGCGCTTGAATATCAGCGGCCCCGATGAAGAAGAGCCGTTGCCCGCTGGAAAGGAAACCGCATGCTGAAACAAACGACCGATCCCGCTGAAGTCCTGATCGAGTTAAAGGGTCACGCCAGTTCCCATCAGTTTTGGGGTTCTCGCGAAATAACTATTCTGCTATTAGCCATTGTTTTTTTGGCAACGATTTTATTCCTTTGGGCGGCTTACATTCGAAAACCAAAGCGGAAGTCGATTTCTCGTTCGCACGCGAACAAGAGAACACCAAGTGAAATCTCAAGAACTTCCCGAGGACGCCGCCGTAGAATTCCCCGGAAACCTCAGCCGCAACAACGCAATCCAACTCTGGCCGAAACTGGCGGATTGCCGCCAAAAAAAAGCGAAAGTGCTGTTTCTGATTCACATTAACATGCAGCAAAGCCAGACGATCACCCGCAAAAGCGCCTCCAATTTAGCCTTGGCTTTTGTGCTGTTGCCAAAAACCAAACGCGATGCCATGTCCGCGCTCTACGCCTTTTGCCGCGAAGTGGACGACGTGGCGGATGACGAATCTGTTCCGGTGGAACAACGCCGGCTCGAACTTTCCCGCTGGAGAAATGACATTCGCGACGCGTGCGAAAATAAAAAACCGGCGTTCATCGTGAATCAGGAACTCCAACCGATTATCGCTCAATACAAATTGCCCTTTGAACATTTCGACGACCTGATTCGTGGAGTCGAAATGGATCTTGATATAAAGCATTACGAAAATTTTGAAGAGCTGGAAAAATATTGCTACCGCGTCGCGTCCGTCGTCGGATTGCTCAGTATCAAAATTTTTGGATATACAAATCCTGCGTGCCGCGAATACGCAATCCATCTCGGCAAAGCTCTGCAACTGACCAATATTTTGCGCGACGTGAAAACGGATGCGGAACGCGGCCGCATCTATCTGCCAGCGTCGGAAATGGCGCGATGCCGTGTTTCAGCGGAAGATATTTTTCGCGGAGAATATTCAAAAAATTATTGCGCCCTTGCCCAATCCGTTGCGGAACGGGCACGGCACTTTTACCAACTTGCACACGAAATTCTTCCACGCGCCGACCGCAAATCAATGATCGCCGCTGAATTGATGGGTTCGGTCTATTGGCATTTGTTGCAAAAAATTGAGCGGAAAAATTTCAACGTGTTCAGTCCACGTCCCATTCGTTTACACAAGCTCCAAAAACTTTTTTGGATTTTCCGCGCGTGGCTTTACGCGTCCTTGAGGCGAACTGTCTCAAACTATGGGACATCCTGATTCCCGCCGCCTGATTGTGAACGCCGACGATTTCGGGCGTTCCACATCGATCAACCAAGCGGTGGTTCGCGCCCATCGCGAAGGCATCTTGACCAGTGCAAGTTTAATGGTGAACGAGCCTGCCTTCGATGAAGCAGTTTGTTTGGCGAAACAAAATCCAAAACTGGGAGTCGGACTTCATCTTTCGTTAGTTTGCGGAACTTCGGCGCTTCCCCTTGAGAAAATTCCTGGCCTGATCAATTCAGTGAACCATTTTTCCGACTACGCCGTTGCGTCCGGCATGAAATTTTTCTTTTTGCCTAGGTTAAAACCGCAATTGCATGACGAGATCGAAGCCCAGTTTCAAAAATTCCATGCCACTGGTTTGCTCCTCGATCACGTGAACGGCCATCTCAACATCCATTTGCATCCGGTCGTCTTCAAAATTCTGCTGGAGAATGCCGACCGCTGGGCCATTCGGCATTTGCGTTTAACTTCTGACCCACTGGTGTTGAATTTTAAACTGGCGAGCGGAAATATTTTCTATCGCATATCGCACGCGCTTATTTACCAATCGCTCTCAAACTGGGCGCGGCCAAAGTTACAGCAAAAAAATATTCGCCACACACGAGGGGTTTTCGGACTGTTGCAAAATGGGCGCGTTGATGAAAAGTTCCTGATGAATCTGCTTTCTGAACTTCCTTCCGGCGATTCCGAGCTTTACTCCCATCCATCGCTCGATGATTTTAAACACGAATGCGATGCGCTCATCAGCCCGAATGTCAAAGCATCAGTCAAAAAATTCGGCATTAAATTGATTCGTTACCAGGATTTGTAACATGGCAAAAATTCTTCTTGTTCTGATTATTGCCTTGGTCTTTGAAGCTGTCGGCGTCGTTTTTTTGAGCGGTGGATTAAAACAAATTGGCGAGCCGGAAAAAATCAGCGTTTCCGAAGTGAGTAAACTAATTAAGCGCGGCGCGACCAATCGAAATATTTTGCTGGGCGTTCTGTTGGAAGCGATTTTCTTTGGCGCGCTCATTTATTTACTTTCACAGCGCGACGTCAGTTTGATCTGGCCTCTGACCTCGCTGGGTTTTGTGATCACCGCTTTTGCTGCCAAAATTTTTCTAGGTGAACAAGTTTCGGGACTTCGTTGGGCGGGAGTTGGCCTGATTGTGCTCGGAGCTGCTTTGATTACTTACAGCGAAAAAAAGACAGACGCAGGAACTTCTCCGGTTTCCGCGCCAACTATTTCAAATCGGTAGCGATTCCAAAACGCGGTTAAGATTTTCGGCGGCGACTTTTGCCTTTTCCCCAAGTCGGAGCAGCAAAGGAATTTTCCACGGCTTGGCCAGCAGCGCCAAACTGAGCTTGAAAAAACTTAGTTCGCATTTTGAAGTCATCAATTGGTTGAAATCCAGTGGCAAGTCTTCATGAGCAGCATCGGAAATTACGCGGATGGTTGCGCTGGGGATTTTCTCCTCCCAGCAAATTCGTCGGACGATCGCGGATTCCATTTCCACTGCATCCGCGCCGGTCTGCAAACGCAACACAGATTTTTCCGCCGCCGTACTCGCAATCCGTGTTACACAATGAAATGATCCTCGCCTGGCTCCGATTGCGATTTTAGACGCAAATGGAAAATTATCATCCGCTGAAAAAATAGTTTCGCCTGCCTTTAATTCTGGGTTGAGCCCGCCCGCAAAGCCGCAACTCAAAACCAAATTTGGGCGGACAGTCTTAAGATATTTACGCAAAGATTGTTCCGCGTTCCTTTTTCCCATGCCGGTGATCAAAATGGCCGCGCGTTTGGAAACCGCAGTCCGCAAAAATGGTTTTGCTTCCTCCTTGACTGCAAAGCAGATCAAAACCCTTTTTCCATCAGCACTCAATTATTTGATTCCCGCAAGGCGCTCTCTCCAAATCCGGTGAAGCGAAACGGTGGCATGCACATCGCGCAAGCAGTATTCAGCAATTTCGCGAAAACGTTTTTCGACGAGCATATTGTTTACGTCCATGCCAGTAACGCCGTGACTTTTTGGCGAATCAATCCCGAACGCTTTACAGTAAAAATCTAAATTGAACTTACGCGCCGCGCCGTCGCGACCGCTCACGCTGTAAAAAGTCAATTGCTCCGCCAAATCACAATGCGGCTCCGTTTGAAAACGGTACCCAAGCCAATCCTTTTTTGTGATGGGCACATTGAGCAACGCAGAACGAAGATAAATAAACGGCACATCAAAACCGCGTCCGTTGAAGGTCACAATGGAATCGTAGCGCCGCGCCACATCCCAAAATGCGGCGAGCAACTCGGCTTCGTCTGCGCACGGAACGAATTCAACCGGTCCGGCTTCGCCTTGCTCCGGCTCGAAATCTTCCGCCGTAAAGAGCACTTGGCCCCGGTCGGTCTCCGCATTCAGCATCGCGATGCAGACGACATGCGCCGTCAACGGCCACAAACTGAATTGACGCTGAATTTCCGCGCGGCGATTAGCGCGTTCCAGTTCCGGCAACCGTTCCGCGTCGCGAAAAAGATATTCCTGCTGGACCTCATCAAAATTTTCTAGCGGCTGCGATGAGGTTTCGATATCGAAAACGAGTTTAGCCATTAAGCAAAAAATTAGGGTTTAAAACTGAACAGGATGGAAACCTGTTTTGAAATCAGATTCCCATCCTGAAATGTTTAGGAGGAGGTTACTTCTTTTTCTTAGCAGCTGCTTTTTTAGCGGCTGGTTTTTTTGCAGCTTTTTTCTTCGTGGCCATGCAATTCACCTCCAATCAATTTATAAATTGTTTTTTGGTTCACGCCACTTTTTGTAACGATAATTTTTTTCAATGACTAGTGTTTTGTTGAAAAACTTTTCGTCTCTAAAAAATATTTTTTGCTGAAAAAATATTTACGCGCCAAATTTGTCGAACATTTTTGCGTTTGCTTGCATCAATCGCATTAAAAACTTCGCTTCTAAAATTCCGAGCGATCCCTGATTCGCGCCCGTCTCGGTAAAGCGCTCTAATTTGTCAGAACCGGAATTTACCGAGTGAAGCAGCACTGGTTGCGGATGCCACGAATGACCTTTCATTGCGCACGGCGTCGAGTGATCGCCCGTGATCGCAAGCACGTCCGGTTTTTTCTTCAGCAAGATCGGAAGCGCCGCGTCAAATTCTTCAATTGCTTTTTTCTTCGCCTCAAAATTTCCATCTTCGCCGTGCATGTCCGTGTATTTGTAATGAATGAAAAAATAATCGTAGTTGTTGAACTCCGCCGCGTAGCGCTCCAATTGTTCGGCAATCGTCTGCGGCCCTTCGATTTTTTTC
>JBDSLX010000312.1:0-1738 GCA_039916145.1 Verrucomicrobiota bacterium
TGACCAGTTCCCGAAAGCATCGCGGAAAATCATACCGTCCACTGGTATTTACGGAGCAAGGCATCGCAATGCTTTCCAGCGTTTTACGCAGCCAACGCGCGGTTCAAGTGAACATCGAAATCATGCGCGCCTTCGTGAAAATCCGTCAATGGCTTGCGTCGAATGCGGACCTTTCTCGTCGTCTGGATCAAATGGAGAAAAAATTCGATCACCGATTCAAAATTGTTTTCGATGCCATTCGCGAAATGACGAAACCTGCCATTGCGCCGCGCCGTGAAATTGGTTTTCACGTTCCGGTCATTTCTAAAACAAACCGCAAAACTCCGACGAAGCGGAAATAAATTTCAACATGAACTTAACCCTCAAAGTTTGGCGGCAGAAAAATTCCAGTGACACAGGCGGAATGGTCACTTACGAAGCCAAAGGCGTCATTCCCGACATGTCGTTCCTTGAAATGCTCGACGTCGTGAATGAGGATTTGATCTTACGTGGCGAAGAACCAATCGCGTTTGACTCCGATTGTCGCGAAGGAATTTGCGGAACCTGTTCGATGGTGATCAACGGAATCGCGCACGGCCAAAAGGCAACGACCGCTTGCCAGTTGCACATGCGCCATTTCAACGACGGCGACACCATCACGATTGAGCCGTGGCGCGCCAAAGCATTTCCCGTCATTAAAGATTTGGTGACGGATCGAAGTGCGTTTGATCGCATCATTGCTTCCGGTGGATTTGTTTCCGTGAACACGGGCGGAACTCCCGATGGCAATGCGCTTCCAATTCCAAAAGTTGACGCGGACGAAGCGATGGATGCCGCGCAATGCATTGGCTGTGGCGCTTGCGTGGCCGCGTGCAAAAATGCTTCAGCGATGTTGTTTGTTTCCGCAAAAGTTTCTCACCTCGCGCTGTTGCCACAGGGAAAAGCAGAAGCCGAGCGCCGCGTGTTGAACATGGTGAAAACGATGGATGAAGCGGGTTTTGGTAATTGCACGGTGACCGGTTCCTGCGAAGCGGTTTGCCCGAAGGAAATCTCGCTCGACTTCATTGCCAAGATGAATCGCGAATACGGCAAAGCCATTCTGAAAAATCGCGACGAACGAAAGGCGGGCGACTGATTATTACATCCTCCCCTGCAATGAATTTGCCTTTTGCGACAAAATTGATGAACTCATAGCGATAATCCTCAGCCATTCAGCCCGGTGCTGACAAAGCCAATCGCGGAAGACCAGACAAGATCAACCTGAATTTCACAAACCCGAAACCTCCATTTGTCGAACGAATGGGAGAATCGCGGACCGCTCGTGAGACCCACTGAAGCAGATCAAAAGTGTTGAAGTAACTAGCGACTCAAATAGTCTAGTAATGACGCCAAAATATGAGTCGAAAATCCAAAGCAATCGCCACCTCAGCATTCGCAAGAGTTCTATACATCATCGTTTTTTTAATCTCGGCACCCGTTCGCAGCATGGAAAAATCGGCTTTACTTATCGACTTCAATCGCGATATTCGCCCGATTTTTTCTGAGAATTGCTACGCCTGCCATGGTCCTGATCAAAATAAACGCAAGGCCGGCCTGCGACTCGATCACGAGGCGGACGCATTTAAAGTTTTGAAATCTGGAAAAGCGGCTGTCGTTCCGCATGACCCTGCGCAAAGCGAATTGATTCGGCGCGTTACCACGAGCGACCCGGAAGATCGAATGCCGCCGCCGGATTTCCTCAAGCAGTTGAACAAAACGC
>JBDSLX010000313.1:0-5666 GCA_039916145.1 Verrucomicrobiota bacterium
AAGATTGAAGAAGGCGGTTCGCTGACCATCATCGCAACCGCGCTTGTCGATACGGGTTCACGCATGGACGAATTGATTTTCCAGGAATTCAAAGGAACCGGAAACATGGAACTGATTCTTGACCGAAAACTTTCTGAACGCCGCCTCTTTCCTGCTTTGGACATTCCCAAAAGCGGCACGCGCAAAGAAGAAAAATTATTCCCACCAAAAAACATGGAAGCGATCCGCAAACTGCGCCGCACGATGGTCGATTTGAATCCGGTTGAAGCGATGGAGACGTTGCTCGCCGCGTTGAAGAAGCATAAAACCAACGACGAATTGTTAGCCAAGTTGCAGCAATAATTTTTGGAATGGCGCGCTGAGACCGCCGGTTTTTTCACATGGCTTTGCAAAAAGGCAAACCTGAAGGCGGACAAGGTGGCAACGGGGACATTCCAACATGACTCATTGGACTGGCACCGGGGAAATTATAGCAGCGGCAAAGAAGCAGCGAAGATCGGACTCCAAAAAGTTGGCGAAGGCGTATGGTTCGGATATTCAACGAGCTTGACGACCGAGTCCGCATGAAAAAACTTCGAGAAAAATCACACGTTCCTCAATCCCGTCCGCCGCTGGAGCGGATGATGAAAATCCATCAGGCGATTCAATCCGGCAAATTTCCCAACGCCACTTTGCTTGCGGCTCAATTGGAAGTCAGCACCAAATCCATTCATCGCGATTTGGAGTTCATGCGCGACCGCATGGAGCTGCCGCTCGAATACGCCAAAGCGAACAACGGCTATTTCTACACGCAGGATGTCAATGCGTTCCCAACGCTGCAAATCACCGAGGGTGAATTATTCGCGCTGCTCGTTGCCGAAAAATCCTTGCAACAATATCGCGGAACTACTTTTGAAAAACCGCTGGTCAGCGCATTTAAAAAAATGGCGGCGTCATTGCCCGATACTGTTTCACTCAACCTGGCCGAGTGGGAACAAACGATTTCCTTCCGCACCAGCGCCGAGCCGATTCTGAATCTGGAAATCTTCGACGCGCTCGCCAAAGCCACATCGCAGCGCCAGCAACTGAAACTCGCTTACCGCAAGCCGGGTAAAAAAGAAACGGAGCAACGACTGATCGATCCGTATCACTTGGCCAACATCAACGGCGAATGGTTTCTCTTCGCTTACGACCATGCCCGCAACGACATCCGCACATTTGTACCGGCGCGAATTCAATCGTTGGAGAAAACTGGAAAAACATTTGTCCGCCCGCAGAAATTTTCGCTGGAAAAAAGATTGCGCAACAGTTTCGGCGTTCATTCCGCCGAGGGTGAATTTAACGTCATTATTCGGTTTAGCGAACAGGTTGCAGATTATATCCGCGAAAAGAAATGGCACGAGTCGCAGGAGCTTCGCGAAATCAAAAACGGTGGCGTGGAATTGCGCCTGAAACTTTCCAGTCTCGCCGAAATCGAACGCTGGATTTTGGGCTGGGGCGGAGATGCCGTTGCCGTGCAACCGGCGGAGTTGGTAAGATCCGTCAAAGTTGCCGCTGAGAAAATCCTGAGAACTTCCAAATAATTTTACCCACGATAAACGCACTGCGCCGTGCAAGTTTCCGCGACCACAACTTCACTCAACATCGGCAGCTTCGGTTTCAATTGGTCCCAAATCCAGACGGCGATGTTTTCGCTCGTCGGGTTTTCCAGTCCTGGAATGTCATTGAGATAAAAGTGATCGAGCTTTTGCCAAAGCGGTTTGAATGCGGCGGTGATGGCCGCGTAATCCATCAGCCAGCCGAGTTTTGGATCGCATTCGCCAGCGACGACAATTTCCGTTTTGAAACTGTGTCCGTGCAAGCGTCGGCATTTGTGCGACTCCGGCAAATGCGGCAATAAATGGGCGGCTTCAAACTGAAACGTTTTTCGTAATTCCATTTTCATAAATTAAATTGCTAGACACGAATTTCACGAATTTACACGAATTGAAAAAGTGCTTCTTTGAATTCGTGGAAAATTCGTGTCTCATCTCTTGTTGCTCACATTTCCCAATCCGTCCACGTCACTAGATCACTGAGACTTGGTCTGCCATCATGCCGCCAGAGTAACGACGGGTTTTGCATTTGGCCGAGCGGACAAATCCGCGTCACGCCCCAGCGCGCCAATTCCATGGCAATTTCTTTCGCCCGATCTTCAGTCGCGGCAACTCCCACGGTAGAAATTTTTCCGCGAACTGAATCGGCTCCTTCAATCGCTTGCTGCAAATGCGCAACGGCTTTCACGTAAATAAATCGGTTCAAACACGAGATTTGAAAACGCGGATCATTTTCAAAAATCACCGTCCAATTCGTCGAGTCAGTGCTGCACCACATTTTTGTGTCCAGCGAATGCGCTGCCCGAACTTCATAAAAGGAGCGGCGATACGCTACATTAGCTGATTCCTCCGCCGATAATTTTCCACGTGGTTCCCTTTGCTCAATTGTGTGCAATTCGGCGGCCAAGTTTTCCGCGAATTGTTCAGGAGAAATTTTACCACCGCATTCCACGTAAATATCATGCGGCGACAAGCAACCCAATTGATTCCACGCCACAACGTCTTGCGCGGCGCGGCTGACAATTTTTTGCGGATTCATGCCGGACAAAACCTGTTCGGTCACGTAAGCAAAACTGAGCCGATGTCCGTAGCTGAGGAAGCGAGTTTTTTGCGGCAATCGTTTGCGAATCGTTTCCAAAGTTTCGTCGCTGCCGGTCGCAGTCACACAATCGGCTTCGGCAAACAGCGCGCTCTCTAATGATTCCAAGCCGCCTTTCCACTCGGCAATTTCGATGCACGCTCCGAGCTTCGGTTCCGATTCGTAAATCGAATGTGCGAACAATCGCGGAATGAAATCGGTTCCGCTGGCACATTTCACAAATTGCGCCGAACGCGTGAGCAAACCGAAAATCATGCTCGTCAAAGTCGCGTTTGGAATTACGCCGCCAGTAATGTGCGCAATCAATTCCGGCCCGCGCACAAACGCAGCGCGATCGAGTTTTTGTTCTTCGGGACTTGCGCTCAAAGAATCAAGCCGCTGCAAATCGCCGAATTCCTGAATGATCAACGCCTGCAAATTCTCCTTCGTGAGCTGGGCATAAAATGCGTCGAGTCCAGCGGCCAAAGTCTCGCGCGAAAATCCAGTTGCGTTCGGTCCGTGCTGCAATGCTTCATTGCGAAACGGGTCATTCGGCTCCAGCCAATTTTGCGCAACGCTGGCGATGACGCGAATCAAACTGCTGGTCGTGCGTTCGACCAGATAGCGTTCACGGTTCTGTTTCAACGTCTGGCACGCATCGCGAACGATGCTGGACGTCAGCGCGTCTGGCTCGGAAATGTCCGCGAGAAAATAGTTGGGCAGGTTCATTCAAATTGCTGGCTTGAAACGGTTGCGGGATCGAAATTGGAAGGCGCATTTTCGCGGCCTTCTTTTCGCCGAAGAGAATGCAGGCCAAAAAGTCCCGTCAAAGAAAGCAGCACAAAAAGCGCAAGCAGACCGTATAAACCGAAGTAATCGCTCGGCGCTGTGTGCGAACCCAGTTTTTTTGTCCAGATTCCGATAAGCCAGTGCGAAAAATTTCCGAGCAATCCGCCGATGGTGATGAACAATCCGAACACTCGTCCGCGCACCGCGTCGGGCACGGATTCCATCAACGCTGCTTCGACCATCGGATAACTCGCCATGAAGAAAAATCCATAAGCCGCCAGCGCGAACGGAATCCAGCCGCCGCGCATGTGTGGAAAAATAAAAATGATAATTGCGGCGACCACCAAAACCGCGCTGGTCCAACGCGTGCGGCCACGGTCGCTCAATCCCCCGAACAGCGGATTGCTGATGACCGACGCGAGGTAAATGCAACTCAGCGTCAATCCCGTTTGTTTCAAACTGAATTCCTGCGCGCGTTGCAGGAAGAGCGAACTCAGCGTGGCCATTCCCATTCCGGCAAAATCTCTCAGGCAGAAAGCAAAACTCGCGGATAGAAACAAAAGCCACAACAACGGCGTTGGGAACATCGGAACTTTTTTCTCGGTGTGCGCGATTGGCTTGGGATTTTTGTGGTCAACGGCGAGCCAGACAAACAGCGCTGCGCCAATCAATCCGATGATTCCAAGTTCCAGAATTGGTTGTCGCCATCCCGCCGTTTCCGCGCGCCAACCGGAATAAATCGGTCCGACAAAAAATCCCAGCGACGCGCCGATGCCAACTTTGCCCAAAGCTTTTCCTGTGTTCTCTGGAAATAATCGCGCGATCAATGCCGTCGCGGCGGGATGGTAAAAACTTCCTCCAAATCCGGCGACGACCAGGCAGGCGACGGCGGCGGCGTAATTCGGCGCAAACGCCAGACCGATAAATCCAACGGCGTTAATCGTCAGCCCAATGCCAAGCAGTTTTTTTCGGCTGGCGCGGTCTGCGAGAATTCCCATAAAATAACTTGGCAAAAAGTAAGAAACGCCCATTGCGGTAACGAAAAACGTCGCTTGCCCGTCGCTGGTTAACGAAAAATCCTTTCGGATCAGCAGATACAATGGAATCAGCGCGACTTGATAAACGTGCGTGAAGCCGTGCAAAGCCGTGCAGAGCCAGAGCGTCCGCGTTTTGTGTTCTTGGGTTTCAGCCACGTTTTTCAATCAGGGAATTAGCCACAGGTAAGCACGGATTTCACGGATTTGTTTTCCGTTTGGAGTTCCGCCTTCGGGCGGTTTGGAGACGATGAGATGAAGACCGCCTGAAGGCGGAACTCCAAACGTTGCTGGTTCAAACGCTTCATTTCAGTTTGCCATCAGAGAACAACCGCGCGGTTCAGCCAGCGATGCGCGACCAAGCAATTCAAAACTATCGCCACGACGAATTCCTAAATCTTCCGTTTGAATGGCGAGAACAGAATAGACGTTCGCTAAATCGAAGATGCGGAGTAAACCCGTCTCGCCTTCGCTAACTTCTTTTCCAGTTTCCGGCGAAATAATTTGCACGCGCGCCCACGACGGAAAATGGAACGTTCGGGAGTTTTGAATTCTAAGTTTTGAGTTTTTAGTTTCTGAATCCGTGTTCAATCCGTGTTCATCCGTGGCTGGAATTTGAGAATCATACGCCTGCGAACTCAATTCGCTCATCCCATATTCGCAAACGATGTGCGACGCGGGAATCCCCAGATGCTTCGTGATGAGTTGGTGCAACTCCGCTTTCGGCAAAGTGCGCGAGCGACCTTTGTATCCGCCGGTTTCCAGAACGCGCGAACCTTCAGCGAGACGATAGCGAATATTGTTCGCAGCAAAATGATCGAGCAAATGAACGAAGGAAAAGGCCGTGCCGAGAATCGCGACGGGACGATTGGCACACATTGATTTGCGCAAAGCGAAAAGCGTTTGCTCGATGTCGAGCGACCACGATTTCTGCTCGTCGAGTTTTCCGGTGAAAAGCGAATCGCGCGAGCCGAGTTCGCGGCGCACGGTTTCAAACATATGGACGAGCGAAGAATTCGGTGTGAGGGCAGGGGATGGTGTCAGGAAAATAAATCCCGGTTTGTCGGATGAAAAAGAACGCTCGCCCTCACCCCGGCCCTCTTCCCCGAGGAAAGGGAGAATTTTATTCCGCTGCACTGGCATAGGAGCGGCTGGATTAGTAGTAGAGTCATCCGAAAAACCAGAAACGGT
>JBDSLX010000314.1:0-23539 GCA_039916145.1 Verrucomicrobiota bacterium
GCGTCCGCGCTCGTGTCGCCAGCCTTCCGCATCTCTTGAGAAACTTTGAATTCAATCGGCAATCCATGGCAATCCCATCCCGGAACATACGGCGCGTTAAATCCGCGCAGCGTTTTGTATTTGATGATGATGTCTTTGAGAATTTTGTTGAGCGCGGTGCCGATGTGAACGTCGCCGTTCGCAAATGGCGGACCGTCATGCAGAATAAATTTTTCTGAATCTTTGCTCGCCTCCTGAATTTTGCCGTAGAGATTTTCCTTCTCCCATTTTTCCAAACGCTGCGGCTCGCGTGTGACCAGATCGGCTTTCATCGGAAAGTCGGTGCGGGGCAAATTTAATGTGTTCTTGTAGTCCATTTTTAAGGAGGCGAACCGTAACAACCGACGATGCCACTGTCAAACGACGGGCGATTGCGGCAGTGGCTCAATCTGGATTTGCTTCGGGTTTGGAGTTCCGCGTTCACGCGGCCTCGAACCGCCTGAAGGCGGAACTCCAAACCAATACCACAGTTGCGAATAGTAGAGAGGAAGACGCATTGCTCTTTTGTCACGGCGGCGAAATGTTACGTTCGACACATGCGAGTCATTGGACATTTGGAAAGTGAAGGAACGGCGCGGCGATTTAGCGATTTTCTTTACGTGCAGGGAATTGCCAACACCATTGAGGAGGATGGAGGGAAGCGGGCTGTCTGGGTTCACGACGACAACCAGTTGCGGGAAGCAATCGAGTGGCTCGAAAAATTTCGAGCGGAGCCGTCGAATGATTTATTTGCGTCCGCTTCGGAAACTGATGCGTTGCGAAATCAAGAGAACAAAGATTTGGCGGCCTTTCAAAAAAGAATGCATTCGCGAGCGGAAGTGCGGAAAAAATTTCTTCCCGGAGGATTGGGAAAACTCACGGCGGCGCTGATGGCTATCAGCATAGGGGTCGCGCTGATTTCAAAACTGGGCGCAGACCACGAGCGGATCATGCCATTATTTATTAAAAACTGGAGTTACGGAGGAATGATTGCCAAAGGGTTGCCGGAGATTCAGCACGGCGAAGTCTGGCGGCTTTTTACTCCGATGTTCATTCACTTCGGAATTTTACACATCATTTTCAACATGATGTGGCTGCGCGATCTCGGCACGATGATTGAATCGCGAGAGAGTAGTTGGCGGTTGTTGTTTCTGGTTTTGATTATCGCGGCCGGTTCGAATCTGGCGCAATTTTTCATTCGTGTTCCCGCATTCCCTCCGTTGGATGGCGGGCATCCAAACTTTGGCGGAATGTCCGGCGTCATTTACGGACTGTTTGGATATGTCTGGATGCGAGGCAAATTTGATGCGAGGCCGCATCTCATTCTTCACAAATCCACGGTGAGCACGATGATGATCTGGCTGGTGCTCTGCATGACCGGGTTGATCGGTCCCATCGCAAACCTGGCGCATCTGTTCGGATTATTAATCGGAATGGCGGCGGGATTTATATGCAGTCGGTTGGAAGATGGGCGAATCTAAAAAAAAATCCCGCGAAATAAATTCGCGGGAGATGTAATTGCTTGAACAGATTATTTTCCGTCGTGATCGGAATCGCCGGGGATGGCGCGTTCGACGCGATCCCAGGCAGACCGGGTGGCGTTTTTCGCTTTGTCCCAGCCGAGGCGAGATTTGCCACGACCTTTTTCATATTCTTTGGCGAGATCGGCTTCGACTTCGTCGTAGGATTTTCCGGTGGAACCGTAGTTGGAGTATCCTTCGTAACCAGTTTTCAAAGCGGGATGGTAGTCATCGAACGTGTAATCTTTTTCCGCCCAGGATTCATTGGCGTAATTTTCGCGCCAATAAACGTCTTCGCGAGTGGGATCAATTGCTTCGCCCGCAGCTTTACCTGCATAACCCCCGGCGACACTGCCAACCACTGCTCCCACCACTCCACCGATGGGTCCACCGACAGCCATGCCGATGGCTGCTCCGGCTGCGCCAGCGCCAGCCGCACCGACACCGGTTCCGACGGGATGTGACCCAGGCTCACCAGTGATCGGGTCGCGGTTGGCATCAGTTCCGCGGCGAGAGGTGGTTTCTTTTTCTTCGAATCGTTTTTCCATAAGTTCTCCTCGTTTTTTGTTTTTGTTTTATTCGCAATGAAACTTCATCCGAACGTCTGCAACCTAGTTTGTGAAGAAGATATTTCATCCCTGAAACTTGCGATGGTGGTTTTGCCGAGCGAGTTACGGACAAACTATTCTGAATTTGCAATCGACCTGTGAATGGGGAAGGCTTGCCCTCATGGAAAAATTAGAAAAAACACCGGTGGATCCTGAATTAAAGAAGCGCATTCAGGAGTTAATCGAATTTAAAGGAGGCGGCTACAATCCTGATCACGTCGAAGATATTATTGTCAACGCGCTGAAACTTTTGACCGACGTGAAAGATCGCGGCGACGTGCGGGTCATTCGCACGGCGGTGCGGGAATTACGTTACGCCTTTCGGTTGTTCGCGCCGTATCACGATATTCGCAAGGTGACCATTTTTGGATCGGCGCGGACTTTGCCGACCAAGCAGGAATATATTCAGGCAGTGGAATTCGCGCGAAAAATTGCCGCAGCGGGTTACATGGTCATTACCGGCGCCGGGCCAGGCATCATGCAAGCAGGACACGAAGGAGCCGGGTTGGAAAAAAGTTTTGGCGCAAATATTCGTTTGCCCTGGGAACAAGGCGCGAATCCGATTATCGACAAAGATAAAAAACTGGTGACGTTTAAATATTTTTTTACGCGCAAACTGACCTTCGTGCGACATTCCGATGCGTTTGTCCTTTTTCCCGGCGGCTTCGGCACGCTCGACGAAGGTTACGAAGCCATCACGCTCATGCAGACCGGCAAACATCGTTTGATGCCGCTGGTGCTGATTGATCGGCCGGGCGGAACCTATTGGAAAACATGGGACAAAAATGTGCGGGAACATTTGCTGCGCGACCAATTGATTTCGCCGGATGATTTGAATCTTTATCAAATCACGGACGACGCGGACCAAGCGGTGAAATGGATCACGCGTTTTTATCGCAATTATCATTCAAGCCGATTCGTGAAAGATCTTTTTGTTTTGCGTCTCAAACGCGCGCCGTCCGAATCGGCGCTGGAAGGATTTAACGAAGATTTCGCCGACATCGTGACTGGCCCGAAAATGCACGTCATCGAGGCAACGCCCGAGGAACAGGAAGATCATGACTGCCTCAATCTGCAACGTGTCGCCTTCGGATTTGATCGCCGTCAATACGGACGCTTGCGGCAGTTGATTGATGTACTCAACGGCTTTTGAGGCATTGGAAATTAAGCCAGCGAATTGTCGTGAAAAAATAGACGCTTGAAATCACTTAAGCTGGAACCCTATATTGCCGCTCAACAAAATTTTATGGCTGACATCGCAAATAAATATCCTGAAAACGTAGCCGGGAAATATTACGTCGATAACCAATGCATCGACTGTGATTTGTGCCGCGAGACGGCCCCGGCCAATTACACGCGAAATGATGACGGCGGATACTCCTACGTTTTCAAACAACCGACCACGCCCGATGAAGAAGCGCAGTGCAAAGAAGCGATGGAAGGCTGCCCGGTCGAAGCCATCGGCAACAACGGCGAAATGGAAGCAATGGTCAGCGCATAAATAATTTTTTCCTCAAAAAAAACCGCAGGCAAATGTCTGCGGATTTTTTGTTTTCTACTTTGGTGGAAAAAACTACCATTCGTTCATGCGTAAAGTGAAGGTCGAACTCGGCAAGAAAAGTTATTCTGTTTTTATTGGTACGAATTTACTTTCCCGCCTCGGCGAACAGTGTGCGCGCCTGAAATTTTCAAACCGTTGCGCCATTATTTCTGACAAGAATGTCGCCGCGCTCTACGGAAAAGAGGCGGTGCGCTCCTTGCGATCCGTCGGCTTCGATCCCGCGTTGATTACCGTCGCTGCGGGCGAGCCAGCCAAAAGTCTGGAAACAGTTCGAATTTGTTACGACCAGCTTGCGGCGCATCGGCTGGAACGCACCTCAGTTGTCGTCGCTCTGGGCGGGGGCGTGGTAGGAGATTTGGCTGGATTTGTGGCCGCGACTTATCTTCGAGGAATTGGCTTTGTGCAAGTGCCAACAACTTTGCTGGCGCAAGTGGACAGTTCCGTCGGCGGAAAAGTAGGTGTTAATCTGCCCGTGGGGAAAAATCTGGTCGGCGCATTTTATCAACCGCGACTGGTTCTTTGCGATCCCGGCACGCTCAATACTTTGCCGGATCGGGAATTTCGCGCTGGCCTTGCTGAAGTCATTAAATACGGAATCATTTACGATGCTAAGTTGTTTAATGGTATGGAACGCGATCTGAAAAAAATTCTTCAACGCGAACCTCAATTGCTGGCTTCCATCATTGCGCGCTGTTGTGAAATTAAAGCTGAAGTCGTTTCGCAGGATGAAACTGAATCCGGCTTGCGAGCTATCTTGAATTTCGGTCATACTATCGGTCACGCGATTGAGGCGATTTCTGGTTATGGCCAATATCTCCATGGCGAAGCCATTTCCATTGGGCAAGTTGCCGCCGCTAAACTGTCGGCGAAAATGGTCGGTTTGCCCGAAGCGGAGGTCAAGCGTATCGCGGAATTGTTCTCTGCCGCCGGACTTCCCACGAAAATTAAGTTATCAAAAGCCAGTCGTAAAAACCTGTTTCGAGCCATGCAACTGGATAAAAAAGTTAGCGGCGGCGAAATCAAATTCATTCTGGCCAAGAAAATAGGGGAAGTGCTTTTTGGCCAGAGTGTTCCGCCTGCATTAATTGCTCAGACCCTGTCTGATTTTTAGGATTGGATAAGGAATTGACATTTAAACCAAATTCCCTAACCTGTAGCTCGTTGGAGAAAACGTATTCGGCGAATCAAAACTATGAAATTAATTGGAAACTTTACCGGCAAGCTGTTTGCTTGCGTAACCGCGTTGGCTTTAGCGTCATTTGTAGTCGATGTTCAGGCTCAAACCGTAAAAGAAGGAACCGCGAAAGTTCGCTCAATCCGCGGTTCAGCCAAATATTCTCTGGGGGGGGGAGTTTGGGTTCCGCTGAGGGTCGGCACAACTCTTCGGCCCGGTGCGACAATTCAGACGGCCCCGGAATCCATCGTGGATTTATATCTCGGGGAGAACGGCCCAGTGGTTCGCGTCACTCCAAATACCACAGTCGGTATGGAAAAACTAACTTATGCCGGCACCGGTGTGGATAGTGTTACCGAAACGAGACTGAACCTCCAATCCGGCACGATCATCGGCAACGTTAAGAAACTTGCAAAAGCATCCAAATACGAAATAAAGACGCCAAATGGGGTCGCCGGAATTCGCGGAACTGATTATGTGGTAACCTCCAAGAAATTGCCTGATGGCAGTTTCGAAGTGACCTTCACCAGCGTGACCGGCACTCTGGTCGTTGCAGCTAACGTCAATGGGAATCCGCAAACGGTTGTGCTTAACAACGGCGAATCCTGGACACCGGGTAGTAACGTGACTCCGACTTCTGCCCAACTGCTTGATTTTTACCGTGAACAAGTTGCCCAGTCTATGAAACAAACCCTTCCTCCGGGTTATGAACACGCCGCACTTCCCGGAAAGCGCGCCATTGAACTCCATGTCTCTCCCACGATCGGGGCACCGAAACCCGATGAAGGTTTTGATCAGTAAATTTCCTTTTTCCATTTCAACCCCAGAGCGGCCTTGTGTTGCTCTGGGTTTTTTGTTTAGTTCCTTGCAGTGAAGTTGAAGTCCTTCAAGCCGATTCCCGTCCTGATTGCGACCGTCACAATAGGCTTGGCCTGTTTTTTCCAATCGGATTTTTTCACCCGTCGTTCGGATTTCTTCCACCAATTGGAGTTGGACACTTACGACAAGCGTATCCAATTCGCAAAAAAATTTCCTCAGCCCGCCGCGACGAATCTCGCCTTCATTCGCCTTGATGAAATTACGCTTCAGGTTTTGACCAACGTGAACTGGCCCTATCCTCGTGAGCTCCACGGGCGACTCGTGCGCGAGTTATCGGCTCAAGGCACCAAGGCTGTCGGCTTTGACGTCATGTTCGGAGAATTGCGCCCGTACGATTCTCCAGTGCTGATGCCGGACCAGTCGCTTGTGGAATCCGACGAGTTTTTTGCTGAACAAATGCGTGGCGCGGGAACCGTGGTTCTCGCTTCCGACTCAAAAATTTTTCCGCCGCCTTTGTTCGCCACTAACGCGATGGCTGTCGGCGATATTACCGCTGATTCCGATTCCGATGGGGTTTTGCGTCGCGCCAAAGCATTTACGGATGATCCCAAACGTGGCCGCCGTTGGCACATGGGAATTATTCTGGCGGCAAAAGAACTTGGCCTCGACCTGAATCAGGCTGAGATACGACCGGGCCAAATTGTCCTGCGTGCCCCGCATGGCGTGCAGCGAATTATTCCAACCGATCCCAATCATTATTTTTTGATCAACTGGAGGCTCGGCTGGGATGACCGTCGTCTCGCCGTAATGCCTTATGGAGGTCTGATCGAACTGGATAAAATCCGCCGCAACGGAACTCCCGAACAATATCACGAAGCCATGGAAATCTTCCGGGAAATTTCCGGGCGAACCAACTTGGCGAGCAACAATCCCTTCGATGGCAAACTAGTGGTTATCGGCTCAATTTTGGTTGGAAACAATCTGACTGACCGGGGTCCCACGCCGATCAATAAGCAGGATTTTCTGGTCAGCAAACATTGGAACGTCGCCAACTCCGTCATCACCGGGCAGTTCATTCGCCCTAGTCCTTATCTGGTTGAACTTTGCATTCTCCTTGGCCTGGGAATTCTTTCCGCAATCCTGACGTTGCAACTACGCGCCCTTTCCGCATCGTTCGCCGTCATCGGTTTGATCGCAGTTTATATTGCTGCAAGCTTTTTCCTTTTCGTTCAATACCGATATTGGATTCCGATCGTACTCCCCGTTACCGCCGCGCTGCTCGCGACCCATGTTTGCCTGGTGACTTACCGCGTTCGAGTGGAGCAAAAAGAACGGCGCCGTGTCAAAGCGGTTTTCTCAAAAATCGTTTCGCCGAATGTCGTCAACGAACTGCTCGATACCGAAAAACTTTCCCTGCGTGGCGCGCGGCGCAAAATCACCGTTTTCTTCGCGGACGTTCGCGGTTTCACTGAAATGACCGATCTGCACCAGGCGCGAGCCGAAGAATATGTTCGCGAGCACGATTTGATCGGCAACGCCGCCGAAGCGCATTTCGACAAACAAGCGCACGAAACATTGGACACCGTAAATCTATATCTCAGCACCATTGCCGACAAAGTCAAAGAGCACAACGGCACACTCGATAAATATATTGGCGATTGCGTCATGGCATTTTGGGGAGCGCCAACGGCCAATGAGAAACACGCGCTCTGTTGCGTACGTGCGGCAATTGACGCTCAACGCGCCATGCATTCTTTGAACGAACAACGCGCGGTCGAAAATCAAAAACGTGAACAGGAAAATTTAACGCGAAGCGGTGCTGGCCAACCGCCTTTGGAAATATTGCCTTTGCTCTCGCTTGGGAGCGGCATCAACACCGGTACTGTGATTGTAGGATTGATGGGTTCCGACGCGCACATTTTGAATTACACGGTGTTCGGCCGGGAAGTAAATCTTGCCAGCCGCCTCGAAGGGGTCTCCGGTCGAGGAAGAATCATCATTGGCGAATCTACTTTTCGAGAAATTCAGCGTGACGATCCGCAACTCGCGGCCACTTGTGTTGAGTTGCCCGCCGTTACGGTGAAAGGAATCAAGAGCACGGTGAAAATTTACGAAGTGACATGGAAAACGGGCTCAGAAACTTCCATTGAAACCCTGGCGGAGACGACTTTCTCCGAACGCATCAAAGTCTGAGTTATCCGATCATCCGAAGAAAAATGAGACATCTCTGTTTCCATGTTCTCTTTCACTGAAACATGTCGCGCTCTGCGTGAACTTTCCTTACGTTGCCCACTGTGGAAGAGAGTATTCACATCTTTTTAGTCGAAGATTCAGAAGAAGATGTTTTCTTCTTCACCCGCGCGCTAAAGAAAATCGGCTGTCCCCACACACTGACGATTGTTGGCGACGGGCCAGCCGCGATTGATCTTCTATCTCAAACTGGAAACCAGAACGTTGATCTCATTTTTTTAGATATAAAGCTTCCGATGCTGGGCGGGTTCGATGTTTTGCGCTGGGTCAGAGCGCAAGCGCCTGATTTGTTAAGAAAAATCTTCATTTTGAGCGGTTCGGCTCATGAAGCAGATCAACAATTGGCCAGTGACTTGGGCGCGGCCAACTATTTCGTCAAGCCCATCTCCAGCAATTCACTTAAAATCTGTCTGGCGTCAATGACCGTTGTGCCTCTCGCCAGTTAAGATACGCCTTGCATTTTCCACCTGGAAAGCGCAGAAGTAATCTTCGCGCGACTGCTGCCAACGCTCGTTTACAATGGAAGAAAACAATTCAATTCTGTTGACTCCCGAACTGTTGAAGGACTTTTACGCGGAGTGCGACGAGCATCTGGGCATTCTGCGTCAGGGAATTGTCGCCCTCGAACAAGGACTCGATGAGAGCGTGCAGGCGGCGATCCTCGAAAAGCTTTTTCGCAGCTTTCATTCGCTCAAAGGCATTGTGGGGATGGTCGGCATTCGTTCGGCGGAACATCTTGCCCACCGAACCGAGGATTATTTGCGGGAACTGACCCGCCGCACGCTGTCCCTCAGTTCGTCCGGAATGGACGCGCTGGCCGAATCCGTGCAACTGCTGGAACAAACCGTCGCTTCGTATCGGGAAAATCAACCACCGCCGGAAGTCGCTCAACTCATTGCGCTATTGGATTCATTGGTTCCGACCGCAACGCAATCGACCGAACAAAAGTCTGAGCCGAAAGCGGAGTCGCCTGAGGAAGCTCTTCAACGCAAAATAAAGGACGTGGCCGCGCAAGGATTTCCGGTATGGAAATGCACTTTTGTTCCATCCCCTGCGCTGAACGAGCGCGGCATTAATGTAAATGACATTCGCGAACGGCTATCGCACCTGGGTGAAATCGTCCATTCGGCACCCCGCATTGGCGGCGGCACGATTGCTTTTGAATTTTTTATCGCGTTGCGAGATGCCGCTCCCGATTTCGCGGATTGGCAAAAAGATGGCATCAAATTCGAACAGGTTGTCGCCGCTTCCACCGTTTCGGTTCGTCCTCACGCCGTCACGCCCACCGCTCCCGCCAGTTTGTTTGTCAGCCCCTCTCATGTCGTGCGCGTTGAACTCGCCCGACTCGATGACTTGATGCGCATCGCTGGCGAATTGGTAATCCAACGCGCTCGTCTGGAAGAGCAAATCAGCAAGTTCGCTTCGAGATCAGACGTGGATACCCGTGGTTTGAACGAAGTCCATCTCGGTTTTGGTCGGCAATTTCGGGAGTTGCGCGAAACGGTGATGCGTCTGCGCATGGTTCCGATTGCCGAAATTTTTGACCGTCTTCCCTTTGTGATTCGTGATTTGACTCGCGGCACAACCAAAAAAGTCGCCTTGGAAATCCGAGGGCAACAAACTGAACTGGACAAATACGTGGTCGAGCGGCTGAAGGACCCGTTCCTCCATCTCGTGCGCAATGCAGTGAGTCACGGAATTGAAGATCCCGAGGAACGAATTGCCGCTGGAAAACCTGCTGAGGCCACTCTTACCCTTTTCGCGAAAACTTCCGGCGAAACCGTTATCATCGAGATTGCCGATGATGGACGTGGGATTGATCGCGCGAAAGTGGCCAAACGCGCCGAACAAATGGGCGTGACTGTTCCTTCCACACTCGATAACGCCGCCATCCTCGATTTGATTTGTCTGCCTGGTTTTTCCACTCGCGATGAAGCAGATCGCGCCTCGGGACGTGGCGTTGGAATGGCCGTCGTGAGCAACACGCTGCGCGAACTTGGCGGCAGTTTATTCATGGACGCGCAAGAGGGACGCGGCACCCGTTTCACCCTGCGCCTGCCGTTGACGCTGCTGATCACTGAGGCGTTGATTGTTTCGAGCGGCGAGCAAAAATTTGCCATCCCGCAAAACAGCGTGGAAGAAGTTTTGCAAATCGAAGAGACGAACGTGAAACGCATGGCACGGGTGGAATTGGTTTCCGTTCGGGGTTCTGCGCTGCCACTGGTGAGATTAAGAGAGCTATTTGGTTTTCCCCAATCGCAAAAGCCAATGCCATCAGTTCTGGTTTCCCAAACAGACCGAGGCCGGGTCGGCTTGGTGGTGGACCGAATTGTCGGCCAACGACAAGTTGTGGTCCGTTCCTTGCGAGACCCGTTGATCCATGTTCTCGGCATCATTGGCGCTACGGAACTCGGAGATGGCCGCCCATTGCTGATTTTGGATCCGCTGGCGCTGTCCCGACAAAACAATCAGCGCGCGCGGAGTGGAGCTTCCGTGCGGGACACTGACGAAATTTCAGTCACAAAGGAATAAATATGCAGCCGACACGAGAGACCGATACCTATATTTTATTTGAGGTCGCATCGACCACTTATGGCGTTAAAAGCCGCGAAGTTTTGCATGTGGAAATGATTGATCAGGTCACGCCGGTTCCAAACGCGCCCGCGTTCGTGGATGGCGTTGTTTTCTCGAGAGGACAGGTCATTCCCGCAGCCAACTTGCGCGTGCGTTTTGGTTTTCCACGTGCGCCGCACACATTGCGCACTCGTTTGCTCGTCGTTCAATCCAGTGAACGCGCGGTGGGATTGGTGGTTGATTCCGCTCGCGAATTTAAAGCCATTCCACCACAAACCATTCAGCCGCCAGACGCCGCTATTGCCGGATTAAGCGGAAAATTTTTGTCCGGGATCGCAACGCTGGATGACCGGCTGGTTTTGCTGCTCGATCTGCGGGCAACTCTCAGTTTGCTCGAAGTGGAAGCGTCGGTGCTGTCGCAAGAACCTGCGCTGGTTTCGTGAAGATAAAAGTGTGATAAACTGTATTCCCCAAAGAAGAAAATTTATGAAAATTGAAAATGGCCATCTCAATACGGATATGAATCGAATGCGTGAAGTTGCTTCGGGCATCACGACCTCAGCGACGGATGTGGCGCGCGTCGCGACCACGGTGGCTGAAGGAGCCGACACGCAAAACCGCTCGCTCGAATCGGCCGTTAGCAGCGCCAACGAACTGGCGGCGTCGCTCAAGGAAACTTCCGTTCAGGCCGAATCACTCAGCGTGTCGTCCGAGGAAATGGTTTCCTCCTTGCACGAAATTGCGGCGTCGGTGGAACAAGTGACGCGAAATTCCGCGCAAATTGCCACTGACATGACCGACAGCGCGGCTTCGTTGAAACAAAGTAATGCGTCGATTCGCACCGTTACCGCAACGGTGCAGGACATGGCCACTTCCTCTCAGGAAATCAACACGACCATGGTTGAAATGAGCGCCTCGATCAACGGAGTTGCCACCGACACCGAGGGACTGGCGACTTCTGTGAACGAAACCGCCAGCGCCATCGAGGAAATGGGGCGCTCGATCAAAGGTGTCGCCTTGAACGCGCAAGGTCTCACCGAATCCGCCGAGCACACTTCCTCGGCCATAAATCAAATGGCCGCTTCGATCGAAGAAGTTGCCGCCATGTCTGAGAGCCTCGCTTCATCTGTCGAAGAAACTTCTTCCTCGATTGAGCAGTTGGCGCGCTCCATTCAATCAGTCGCTCAAAACGGCGCCAAGATTACGGAAGTTGGAACCAATGCCGCCACCAGCGCGGAACAAATGGAACGCTCGATCCGTTCGGTGGCGGGCTTGTCAAAACGCGCGGACGAACTCACGCGGCGCGTTTCTCGCGATGCCGAGCAAGGAGGCGCCATCGTGCAACGTTCCATCGAAGGCATTGGGCGCGTTTCCACGTCGATGACCGACGCCGCCAAAGTCATGCGCGAAACGAACAAACGCGCGGGAGAAATTTCATCCATTGTCGATACGATTAATTTAATCGCGGAGCGGACCAATCTGCTTTCCTTGAATGCGTCAATCGAAGCGGCGCGGGCGGGCGATGCCGGGCGCGGCTTTGCGGTGGTGGCTGAGGAAATTCGCAATCTTGCTGATCGCTCGGCCAAGGCAACTTCTGACATCGGCCAAATCATCAAAGCGTTGCAAGAGGTTGCCAAAGAAGCCGGGCAAGCGGCGGAAAATGGAGTCCGGCTCGCCGAAGAAAGCAGCCGCCAATCGCAAGAGGGATTGGGAGGTTTGAAACAAATTTTGAGCGGCGTGGCCGAAACCACCACGCTGGTGGGGCAAATTACGGCGGCCACCGAGGAACAAATACAGGCGGGACGCGGCGTGGTCGAGGCCATCAACGCCACCGCCACTCAAGCCAAACAGATTGCCACCACTACAGCCGAGCAAGCCAAAGGCGCGCAAAATATTGTGCAGGCTTCCGGGCAGATGCGAAAAATTTCCAAGGAAGTTTCCCAATCAATGGGCGAGCATGGGCGCGCGGCGCGCGAAGTCATCAAGGCGGCGCAAAACACCACCAATCTCGCCAAGCAAGTCGGCAAAGCGACTGATGAACAAACTGCCAGCGCCTCGGAAATCAGCAAGGCTGTGGACATGATGCGCCGCGGAGCGGAATCCACTTCACGCGCCGTGGGAGAACAGGCAAAAGCTGCTGAACAGGTTTCAAAAGAAACTTCCCGATTCGCGGAAATGAATGGCGCAGTCAGCCGCTCCATGAGTGAACAATCCACTGCGACCAACCAACTCACCGCCGCTTTTGAAAACGTGCGCGTTCAGGCCGAGCAGACATCCCGCGCCTTGTCCGAACAGGCCCGCGGCCTTAAAGACATGACCACTGGATCGGAAAATGTAGCCAAACAAATCAAACTGATCTCCAGCGCCAATCGGGAACACTCGGTCGCGGGAGCAAACGTTCTGGAAAACCTGATTGACATCCGCCGCATCGCCGACCGTAACGCCTCGGGCGCGAAAGAAACCGCTTTGACCACTCAAGACCTCCTCCGTAATGCCCAGATTTTAGCCGCCGTTTTTCAGAACGGTTCATCCAACGGGGGAAGCCGAATTCAGAATGGTTCCACCTCAAAAGTAAAACAGCGAAAAAACCGGCGCGTCTCGGGCCGAAAATAGTTCGCCCGAAATGAAGGAATTGCTCTTACGCGAGCCGCACTTTGCGGTGCCGCAAGGCTCCGCCAGTCTTCTGCGCGATCTCATTCACGAGAAGGCTGGGATTTTTTACGACGAGGCCAACTACTATTTGATGATCGATAAGCTGGAGCCGCTTGTGATGGCCAAAAAATTTGTTTCGCTCATCGACTACTATTTTTTCCTCAAAGATCGTCCGCATTATTCGGAAGACTGGCGTCGCGTGATGGATGCCTTGTCCGTGCAGGAAACTTATTTTTGGCGGGAGATGGATCAAATTCGGGCGGTGGTGAACATTCTGGTTCCCGCCTGGTTTTCCCGTTCCAATGATTTGCTGCGGATTTGGGTCGCCGCTTGCGCCACGGGCGAAGAAGCATTCACTATCGTGATGGCGCTGGACGAGGCCGGCTTCGGACACCATCCCATTCAAATTGTCGCTTCGGACGCGAGTGAAGCGGCTTTGCAAAAAGCGCGCAGTGGGATTTACCGCGAGCGATCTTTTCGAGCGACGCCTCCGGAAATTCGCGCGAAATTTTTTAAGCCAAGCCGCGAGCATTGGCTGCTCAATCCCGAGCTTCTCAGCCGCGTCCGCTTCGAACGCGTGAATCTGGTCGTGCGCGCCGAGACGAGCGAACTGGCCTGCTCGCCGATTATTTTTTGCCGCAACGTTTTCATTTATTTTTCTCAGGAAGTCATCGCCCGCACGGTTCGAAGTTTTGCCGAACGAATGCCGCCCGGCGCGCATCTGTGCGTCGCCGCGTCAGAGTCGCTCTTGAAACTCACCGGTGACTTTGACCTTCAGGAAATAGGAAATGCCTTCATCTATGTGCGCAAACCACAACTCACTCCCTGGTTGGAAAAATGAGCAAACTGATTCGAACTTTAATCGTGGATGACTCCGCTTTCGTGCGAAAAGTCGTTCGAGAAATGCTTTCCCGTTCGCCTTACATTGAGGTGATCGGCGCGGCGCGAGATGGCCAGGAAGCTCTCGAATTGGTGGAAGAACAAAAGCCGGATGTCGTCATCTGCGATTTGCTCATGCCGGGCATGGACGGCCCAACTTTCGTTCGCCAGCAAATGGCGCGGAGTCCGGTGCCGGTGTTGATTTTGACCGCCGCCCCGGAGGACGGCGAAAAAGCGCTGGACGCCATGGATGCAGGAGCGGTTGATATCGTGCGCAAACCAACCGCACTGGCGAACGACCAACTGTTGGAAATTGGCGAAGAATTGATTGAGAAAATCAAAGCGGTCGCCCACACGTCGAGGCCAAGGCTTAAACCAATTAGCACGCCGCCGCCGGTGATAGAATCGGTTTTGCGCCTTCCGGTAAAAACCACAATTGTCGTGATTGGCATTTCAACCGGCGGTCCGCAGGCGTTGCGCTATTTGTTGCCGCAAATTCCAGCGGATTTTCCGGTGCCGATTGCGATCGTTTTGCACATGCCCGTCGGATATACGGAATTATTTGCGCAGAAGCTCGATGAGCTTTCGAAGATCGCAGTCATGGAGGCCAAAAATGGGATGGCGCTCGAACCCGGGAAAGCTATACTCGCGCAGGCCGGACAGCATTTAATTTTACGCCGAAAGTCAGCGGGTTCTGTGGTGTGTGAGTTGGCCTTCGCGCCCCAGGACACACCGCACCGCCCGGCGGCGGATGTGCTTTTTCAATCGGCGGCGGAATGTTACGGCGGCGGAGTGCTCGGTCTGGTGATGACTGGAATGGGTGATGACGGAAAAAAAGGCGCCGCATGGATCAAATCCCAAGGTGGGACAATTATCACCGAGGCAGAGCAAAGTTGCGTCATCTATGGGATGCCCAGGTCAGTGGTGGAAGCAGGATTAAGCGATGTCTCTGCGCCGCTTGATAAAATGGCTCAAACCATTATGGAAAAGTTATAATTATGAATGCCCGAATCCTCGTGGTCGATGACTCCAGCCTCGCGCGCCGAACGTTGCGCCAAATTCTCGAAAGTGTCGGTCACACCGTCGAGGAAGCAACGAATGGCGCGGAAGGTTTGGAAAAATATTTTTTAAATCGGCCTGACCTTGTTTTTCTTGACATGGTGATGGAACATATGTCGGGCCTCGATGTATTGGTGAAGCTCCGCGAGATGGATCCCAAGGCACGAGTTATTGTGGCCACGGCCGACATCCAGAGTGCCACCCGCAGCGAAGCCGAAGAAAAGGGCGCGTGTGACGTCATCAACAAACCATTTACGCGCGACCGTGTTTTGAGCGCCCTCAGCAACGTGCTCGAAGGAGGAACATCATGCAATTAACCGGTAATCAAACAGACGCTCTGACGGAATTAATCAACATAGGTTATGCTCGCGCCGCCGGCGCCCTTTCGGAACTCACCGGCCATCGGATCACTCTGGAAGTTCCTCGCGTGGCGATTCATCCCATTGAGAAAGTGGGCGAACTTTTAAATAATTCCATTAGCGGAGAAGTGGCCAGCGTGCATCAAGTCTTCTCCGGCCCTGTCGGTGGAAATGCGCTGCTTCTATTGGATCGAGAGGCCGCCATGATGCTGACGCGATTGCTCACCAATGACAACACTGGCCGGAATCTCGATGGTTCAGCAAAAGAGGTCCTCACGGAAGTCGGCAACATTGTTCTCAACGCCTGTCTCGGGGTCTTTGGAAATCTTCTACAGGTGCAAGTGACTTTCGCCGTGCCGCGATTGCATGTGGAATCAATTAACAATGTTCTCCATTCCATTACCGTGGCCGATGAGGGGCTTCGTTACGCTCTCACTATTCAAACCAAATTTAGTGTGCGCAACAGCGATGTCAGCGGCTTTCTCGTCATCATTCTGGGCGTCACTTCGCTCGACCGTCTGCTCGAGGAAATCGAAGGATGGGAGCAACGCCAGATGGATGAGTAATCAACCGTGGACACGAACTCGACCATTTCACCGGAAAGTCTGGATCAAGCTTTGTTGGGTTGGATGCAGGAGCTTTCCCCCCATGGAATTTGTGTCACCGATGTCGATCTGCGCGTTCTCGGTTGGAACCTTTGGCTGGAAACGAGTAGCGGACTCAAACGCGCAGAGGTCGTTGGCCGCCGGTTGGTAGAAATTTTTCCTACCCTCCCTTCGCCCCGTTTAGAAACTTATTTCGACCGCGCGCTGGCAGGAGAAGTAGTTGTTTTGTCCGCAGCATTTCACGGCTTTTTGTTTCCTTTCCCATCGCCCATTTCTGACGCGGGCGAGTCCAACATGTTGCAAACGGCGCGCATTGCGCCGCTCGTTCAACACGGAGAAATCGTGGGCACGATCACAACCATCGAAGATGTCACGGAACGCGAGTATCAGAATGCTTTGCTGCGCCGCCAACACGAGCGGCAGGAACTTTTATCGTGGGCCTTGGCGCATTTGCTCGAGTCCTCCAATCCTGAGAGCATTATCAAAGAAATTTTTCCACGGATTTCCGCGCACATTGAGGTTGACGTTTATTTCAATTACTTGCTGGAAAGCGACGGGAAACATCTCCGGTTGCACAGCAGCGGCGGTTGCCATGCCAACCTTCAGAAAGAAGTGGCTACTCTTGAACTCGGAGAATCGGCTTGTGGCAGCACCGCCTTGGAACGAAAAAGCCTCGTGCTCAGCGAGGTTCAGCAATCCACCGAAGTGAAGGCGCAGTCGCTCAAGAAACTTGGCCTTCGCAGCTACGTCTGCCATCCGCTTCTGGTGGAGGATAAATTAATTGGCACGCTTTCTTTTGGCAGCACCAACCGGGATCGTTTTGAGCCGGACGAAATCGAGTTCACCCGAATTTTCGCGCAATATGTAGCCGTCGCAATTGACCGATCGCATCGAGTCGAAGAATTGTGCGCCGCGCAACGTGAACTTAGCCAACACGCGGATTCGCTGGAGAAAAAAGTCGCCGAACGCACGGCGAGCCTGGAAGAGAGTTTTTCTGAACTGCAAAGTTTTTCCTACAGCCTGGCGCATGACGTCCGTGCTCCGCTTCGTCATATTCGAGGATACGCCACCCTGCTGATGGAGGATTGTGCCACTCGGCTTGACGCACAAGCTCAAGGCTATGTTGCTTCCATCCTTCGGGGAATGGAAAACCTCGATGCATTGACCAACGACATTTTGACTTATAGCCAGGTGTCCCAGTCATTCCTACATCTTGTGCCGATTGACCTTGAAACATTGCTGTCTGACATCGTCACACAACATCCGGCATTGGCCGTAGAGGGGGTTTTCACCATTGAACACCCGTTGCAAAACCCAATTGCCCAAGGAGTGTTGCTGGGACAATGTTTGAGCAATCTCATCGATAACGCCTTGAAATTTTCCCGCGCGGGCGTGAGTCCCAAAATCGTGATCCGGACCGAGTTGATTCAAGGAATCGAGACCGGGAAACGTGGCGAGATTGGGGTGCCTCATCCTATCGCTCGATTGTCGCATGCGCCCGACTCAACGGAAGATTCCTCGACGCCCCGTTGGGTTCGGATTTGGGTGGAGGACAACGGCATCGGTATTCCCCCGCAGTTTTATGCAAAAATTTTTGAAATATTCGAGCGGCTAAACACTCAGACGGAATATAAAGGCACAGGAATTGGTTTGGCGATAGTCGCGAAAGCGGTTCACAGAATGGGCGGACATCTCGGCGTGGATTCAAAAATCGGACGAGGCAGCAAATTTTGGTTTCAATTGCCCGCCGCCTGAACCGGCCCGCAGCAGAATCCGCCGTTTCTTCAAATTTGAACGAACAGTGTCACACAAGTATCCTCAAGGTATGAGCCAAGAGCGCAAAGACGGAAAAAAACTCCAATCGGAGAATGCTCGACTCCGCTCCGAGCTTGCTGAGATTACAAAAAATTTCGAGGCACTTAAGGCGAGTCTGGGTAGCGCGCCCAATACGAATTCAAGACGGGTAGGAAGGCTCGAAGAATTGCAAGGGTACCGCGCATTGGTTGAGACAACGAGCGAAGGCGCCGTCACGCTTAGTGCCAATGGCCTTGTTCTTTCAGCCAATTCGCAGTTCGCAGAATTGATTCAATCGCCGCTGCCTAACGTCGTTGGCAAATCGTTTTTCGGATTCGTCCGACTCGGTTCCAATCAACAATTCTTCGATTTTTTACATCAAAGCATTGAGGGCGAGGCGCAGACAGAAATTTCGCTGATGACAATAACCGGGCGAGAAATCCCCACCGTGCTCACGGGCAAGCCGTTTTCCACCGGGAATAAAAAATGTATTTCCGTCACGTTGCGGGAAAACACTTCACGAAAACAAACCAAGGAAGCCTTGCGCCGCAGCGAGGAGCGCCTGCACACGCTGGCCAATTTAACCAGCGACGCGATTTGGGAATTTGACGCCGCCAGCAACGAACTTTGGCGGAGCGAGGGATCTGCCCGCTTGCTCGGCTATCCCGCGAATGCGGCCCGAACATCGAACTGGTGGAAACAAAATATTCACCCCGACGACCGCTCGCAAGTTCTGAACGAACTGGACAAGATTTTAAAAACGGGCGAGGGACAATTTCATCAGACGTATCGCGTGCGCAAAGCGGACGGCAGCTATGCTGAAGTCACCGACCGCGCTGTGGCCGTTCGCGACGAACAAACGCAGACATTTCGGTTAATCGGTTCCATGGTTGACGTGACTGCACAAAATAAAGCCGAAGCCGCCAAACGAGAAATTTCAAAGAAAATTTTACAGGCTCAGGAGCAGGAACGCCAGCGGGTCGCGCGCGAATTGCACGATGGCGTCAACCAATTGCTCTCTTCGAGCGCGTATCGGCTCAATTCTCTCGAACAACAGATTTCGAAGCGGGATGTTTCACTCGCGGAAAAAGTGGTCGAGGCTAAAGACCTCGTCGAGAAGGCCATGACCGAAGTGCGTTTGATTTCGCGCAATCTCCGACCGAGCGAGTTGGACGATCTCGGATTGAACGCCGCGCTGAGAAGTCTTTGCCTGGATTTTCAAGAGCGCAGCGGCTTGCAGGTGAAAACGACTTGCGATGACTTTGGCCGGACTCTTTCCGCCAATGTAGAAATGACGATCTATCGCATTGCGCAGGAGGCGTTGAACAATGTCGAAAAACATGCCCACGCGAAAAATGTGCATCTCAGCTTGAAACGCGAATCCGATGCATCCATCCGATTAAAGATTCGCGATGATGGACTCGGCTTCGATCCACTCATCGTCCGCAAAGGCGCTAAATCAGGCTGGGGTTTGGACAACATGCGCGAGCGGGCGTTATTGTTTCACGGCAATATCACCTTGGAATCCGCTCCGCGAAAAGGAACCGAAGTGCAATTGGACATTCCTGTTTCATGAAAACTCGCGCCAAAGAAAAGCCGATTCGCGTGTTGTTGGCCGATGATCATCACATCGTGCGCGAGGGAATTCGCAGCAGCCTCGCCGATTACACTTCAATTCGGATCGTTGGCGAAGCGGAGGACGGTCGTGCCGCAGTGGAAAAAACGCGCGAGCTTTTTCCCGATGTGGTGTTGATGGATTTGAACATGCCGATCATGGATGGCTTTGAAGCAACTCGTGCGATTGCGCAAAATTTTCCCGCCGCTAAAGTCATTGCGCTGACCGTCCATGAAAATCAGGAATATGTCGCCGAGATTTTGCGCAGTGGGGCCAAAGGTTACATTTTGAAAAACACTTCTCCTGAGGAACTGGTCACAGCAATCAGATCCGTTGCGAAGGGCGATGCGTTTTTCAGTCCATCCGTTTCGCGCCTGATGCTCCAGCAATATGAGAAAGCCACGGCCAAAAAAGATAAAACCGTTTTGAGCCGACGCGAGCGTGAAGTTTTGCGCCTGATCGCCAACGGGCACACCAGCAAGGAAATTGCCGCGCAGCTAAACATCGGCATTCGCACTGCGGAAACCTATCGCGCACGACTGATAAAAAAACTCGGCGCTCGCACCTCTGCGGAAGCCTCGCGGATTGCCGTGCAGCAAAATCTGATTTGATGCGTTGTGGTAGGGTTGTCCGTATAATCCCTGACGAGTCCGTAATGTCCGGTGTTGCGCTCCCACTGTGATGTTGCAGAATTGTGACGTGCGAGAAGCGTTTCCTCTCTTGATAGCCGAAGATAATGCCGACGATGTTTGGCTTTTGAATGCCGCGCTCCGCACCGCCGCGATCCCCTGTAGCGCGCATTTTGCCGAGAACGGGGCAGAAGTGATTGATTGGCTCAACGGCACCGGGATTTACGCCGACCGCAATCAGTTTCCCCTGCCGAAATTATTGATTACTGACATTAAAATGCCGAAGGTGGATGGGTTTGAACTGATGAAGTGGATTCGCTCCGAGCCAAAATTTTCTAATTTGCCCCTGGTGGTTTTAAGCTCGTCCGACTTGCCTGAAGACGTAAGCCGCGCCCAGGCGCTTGGAGCCGCCGGTTGTTTTCGCAAAACCGTCGGCTATGCCAAGCTGATTCAGTTTTTGCGCGCAAAGCTGGATTCCTGATTGGCTCAGGGAGAATGTGTCCGCCAGACTTTTTTGTTCCCGCCCGCAACATTGCTTCCGATTCGTTTTTTTGACCACGTGCGTATCGAGATCGTGAATGGCATCGACGCCGAGGATTTTGTCCCAAAAATTGAGAAGAGTTTTGGAACGTGAGTCGATTAGCGCCAATCAGAAGCTTCGCTGCGCGTTTGTCGTGGAATAGAATTGAAAGGTCATAATCCACGCTCTTCCAAATCGTCTTCTTCCAATCCGAGGTAATGGCCGAGTTCGTGGAAATAGGTGATGCGGATTTCGTTTTTGTAATCTTCCTCGTCGCCGAACCAGATGTTTTCCAGAAAAAGAATGATGTGCGCGGCAGGTTGGCCGTGGGCGAGATGCGTTTCGGCGAGCGGATTTCCGACGAATAATCCCAATGTGTCGGGTTCAATGTCGCTGTGCCGTTTGGAATCGGGTCTCGGCTCGAAATAAATCGGTAGGCGTTCAGCGGGCAGGCGCAGTTCTTTGGGCAAGGTGGTAATCAAATTATCCACTTCTGCTTTTGCAGTTGAGACGAGCCATTCCCAAGCGGGCCTTTTCCGGCGGGCGTCAGAATCGTTTTCCAATTCCATAGATTAAGAAATTTGAAATGCGATTGTTGGAGTTCAAGCTTCAGCTTGTTCCCCCAAGCAGGCTAAAGCCTGAACTCCAACTATTCTTTCCGCGACTTTCGCGATTTCAAAAACTGCTTCAGCGTCTCAGGATTGCTCTCAAAAAATTTCGCGAGGCTGGAAAGAATTTCCACGGTTTCAGGACTGAGATGATGTTCGATGCCTTCGATGTCGTGGCGCTGGGTTTCTTCGTCCAACCCGAACAGCGAAAAAAATCGTGAAAGAGTTTCGTGGCGCTTTTGGATGCGCGTGGCGACGGCGCGGCCTTTGTCGGTGAGAATCAGGCCGCGATATTTTTCGTAGTTCAAATAACCAAGTTCGCCGAGGCGCTGCACCATGCTCGTGACCGACGCCTGACGCACTTGCAGCGATGACGCGATGTCCACGACGCGGGCATAACCCTTCTCTTCAATTAGCTCGTGAATTCGTTCGAGATAATCTTCCGCGCTTTGGCTCGGCAATGATGGCGTGGACATGACGAAAGAATTAAGCATGGATTCGGAAGCTCTGGCAAGGAATGGGTAGCACAGGCGACCCGCCTGTGCCGTCCGGCCACTGGCCGAACGGAACGGGAAGGATGTTGGTGTGGAAACACGCCTCGGAAATTCGAGTGCTTCTCCGTTCCGAGCGGCGGGTCGGCGCTCGGCACAGGCCAGTGGCCTGTGCTACCCATTCATGCGCTTGCCAAAGCCGGTCAATTTGAACCAAATTGCGTTCGTTATGTTTGGAACAAAATTTTTCAATTTAGTTTTCGTGCTGGCTTTCTGCCTGATTTGCATTTCGTGCGGCAAGCAATCTGACAATTTCTCCACGGAGAAGTCCGGGAAGACCAACCAACAAATTTTTCAGGTCAAAGGAGTCATTGAGGAAATCAAGCCGGATGGAAAAAGCGCGGTGATCAAACACGAGGAGATTCCAAATTACATGGCGGCGATGACGATGGAGTTTGAGACGAAAACGACCAACGAACTGCGAGGGTTGAAGCCGGGCGACGCGATTTCGTTTCGCATGATTGTCACGGATGACGATGGCTGGATTGATCAGGTAAAAAAATTAAACGTGCCGCCGACCGAAACTCCTTCGCGCGCAACGTTTCGTCGCGTTCGGGATGTCGATCCACTGAACGTGGGCGATGCGTTGCCGGAATATCATTTCACGAACCAACTTGGGAACGCTGTTTCGTTGAGCGAATTAAAAGGAAAAGCGCTGGCCATTGATTTTATTTTTACAACATGTCCATTTCCAACGATGTGCCCGCGCCTCTCGCAGAATTTTTCCGAAGCGCAGAAGAAATTAAAAGAAATGCCGAACGCGCCAACGAACTGGCTATTGCTCACGATTTCTTTTGACCCGGAAAAAGACACGCCTGACGTTTTGAAAAAATACGCAGCGGGTTTCAATTACGATCCGCAGCACTGGAGTTTTCTCACCGGAGATTTGATGGAGATCACCGCGATTGCTGAGCAGTTCGGCCAAACGTTTTGGCGCGAAGGCGGCTCAATCAGCCACAACGTTCGCACGGCGGTTATTGACACAACCGGCAAAGTTCAAAAGATTATTCCCGAGAACAAATGGACGAGCGACGAGTTGGTGCAGGAAATTTTGGAAGCGGCCAAGGCGAATTGATCTGGAAGAAATTAATTCGGGCAAATCAAAGGGATAATCTGCCGCCCAAAACGTCGGTAAACTTTGAAATCGGAGTCGAGCGTCAAAATTTTGCAGTCGCGTTGCAATTCTGACATTCGCACCAAACAGGCATCGGCCAAATCCATTGGAACCTCTGCATAGCGCTTCATCAACACAGCCACCGATTCAAATTCGGTTTCCAAATCAAAAACAATCCGCAGTCCTCCGGAGCGCAGAAATGCCCAAATGAAATCGCTGGCGCCGCCGCGTTCGGAAAGAAGATAAGCGGCCTCGGCCAGAACCGGTTCGCAGGTTAATAGTGGATCGGACAACGAGCGGAATTGCTCGAGTGACCAAATATGATGCTGCTCGTCGGCCAAGGCGTAGGCCACGAGCGGGCCGGTATCCAACAGAATCTGACTCATCGTCCGAAACCTTTGAGATGTTTTCGGTTGCTGGCGTAATCTTTTGGCCCGCCTTTGATGGTTCCGCAGAAATCCTGCACCAAATCGTGGATGGATTGTTTTTGAAGACCCTTCCGTCGTTGCGCCAAAGCTTCCCGCGCGATTTCTGATTTGGTGCGCCCAAGTTTTTTGGCTTCGCTTTCCAGCCAATGATCCAAAGCGCTGTCAATTTTCAGCGAAATAGTTTTCATAACGGAAGCGTATT
>JBDSLX010000315.1:0-8250 GCA_039916145.1 Verrucomicrobiota bacterium
TGGAAAATGCGCTTTCGTCAGGAATTCTCTCGATGGGCGTCGATGTTTTATTTATCGGTCCGCTGCCAACTCCCGGAGTCGCTTACGTCACGCGCAGTTTACGAGCCGACGCCGGCATCGTCATCACCGCGTCGCATAATCCGTATGACGACAATGGCATCAAATTTTTCCGCGCCGACGGGTACAAACTCGACGACAACATCGAAGCGCAAATCGAAGGACTCGTTTTCAGCGGCGATATAGAAAATATCCGACCGACCGCTGGCGAAATTGGAAAGGCCGTTCGCATCGACGACGCGCTCGGTCGTTATATTGAATTTGCCAAAGCCTCGTTTCCGCGCGGCTCCACTCTCGAAGGTTTGCGCATCGTCGTCGATTGTGGTCACGGTGCCGCCTACAAATCCACGCCCTGCGTTTTGCGCGAACTCGCCGCCGAGGTTTTTGTTTTCGGCAATCAGCCAGACGGAACGAACATCAACAAAGATTGCGGTTCGATGCATCCCGAACATCTCACCCGCAAGGTTCGCGAAATGCGGGCGGACATCGGAATCGCACACGACGGCGATGCCGACCGAGTAATTCTATGCGACGAAAAAGGAAATCTCATTGATGGCGACGACATCATGGCCATCGCCGGTTTGGACATGCTCGCGCAAAATACTTTGGCGAAAAAAACTTTGGTCACGACGGTGATGAGCAATGCTGGCCTGGATGCCGCGATCAATGCAGCCGGAGGGAAAGTCATTCGCACACCCGTCGGCGACAGGAATGTGATTGATGAAATGTTGCGTAACGGCTTCAACTTCGGTGGCGAACAAAGCGGCCATTTAATTTTCAGCGATCACAGCACGACGGGCGACGGACTCGTCGCCGCGCTGCAAATTTTACGCATCATGAAATCCCAGCACAAACCGCTCTCCGAATTGGCGCGTTGCTGGACTCGCTATCCGCAACTGATCTCCAACGTGCGCGTCCGCGAAAAAAAACCATTTGATCAACTCGCCGGAGTTTTGGAAGCCGTCGCGCAGGCCGAAGCCGAAGTAAACCCGGATGGGGGTCGCGTGTTGCTTCGATATTCCGGCACCGAATCCAAAGCGCGTTTGTTAATCGAAGGGCGCGACGCCGCAGTGCTCGAACGATGCAGCCAAAAAATTCGCGATTTGATCCGACAACAGGTTGGCGCTTAATCGAAAAACGAAAGAGAAAAATATGTTTCATATCCCGATTATTGTCGGCAGCACGCGTCGTGACCGGCACCTATCGTCAAAATGAGATCACTCTCCCAACATCGAAACGAATCTCAGCGATAAGGTTTGTGCAGTTCCACTTTGGAAGTTTTCTTGCGCAGTTTCAGATTCAACATTTCCACGCCGACGGAAAACGCCATTGCAAAATAAATATATCCTTTTGGAATGTGGTGATGCAGTCCTTCAGCGACGAGCATTGCGCCAATCAAAATTAGAAAGCTCAGCGCGAGCATTTTGATGGTGGGATGGCGATCCACAAAATCGCTGATCTGATTTACGAAAATCAGCATGACGATCATGGCAAGAATGACGGCGGCGATCATGACTCCCAAATGCTGCGCCATCCCCACGGCTGTGATGACGGAATCGAGTGAGAAAACGATATCGAGCAACATGATTTGCACGATGACTTCCGCAAATTTCGGTGCGATGCGATTGGTTACTTCACCGTCTTCGCCTTCGAGCTTTTCGTGAATCTCGCGGGTGCTTTTGAAGAGAAGAAAAAGCCCGCCTAAAACCAAAATCACATCTTTACCCGAGACCGCGAGTTCAAAGGCGAAACGCGAGCCTTGTAAAAATGATGGACTCCAAAAGGGATCGACCAGTTTCACGACCCAGGCCAATGCACAGAGCAAAAGAACTCGTGTGATGAGCGCGAGTCCGAGGCCGAGCCTGCGTCCTTTTTTCTGCTGATCGGCGGGCAATTTGCCGCTGAGGATCGAAATGAAAATGATGTTGTCGATGCCGAGGACAATTTCGAGCAGGGTGAGGGTGACTAAACTAATCCAAATTTGCGGGTCAGAAATCCAGTCCATCGTGGAATTGTAGAAAGGTGAAGCCGCCTGTCAATGTGCGGAATGGTTTTTTCGCGTTTGAAACTCGATCGACTCAGTTTCACGGCGAAACACCACGATAGAACCGAGCCGAATTGGTTGCTGAGATGTCGATCATCTCGAAAATTTCTTCATCGCCAATGACGAAGTTGGTCAGGTTTTCCCAGTCCACGAGATTGGTCGAAATTTCGATGGAATAGGAAGTGCCCGGCGTGCCGCGGAAGACGAGTTGAGGCTGGTCGTTCTGATTGAACAGGAACGATTCAAAGTGACCCCCGGTTGGAAGTTCAACAAAGAGAATCGCCGTGTCACTGGTCACTGAACCCGCCGCATTTGTAATCGCCACCGAATAATTTCCGGCGTTGGTTCCTTGCACGTTCGTAAAAGTCAGGCTGCTGTTTGTCGCTCCGCCGATGGGATTTCCTCCGAGAAGCCATTGATAAAACAACGTCTCGGTTCCAACCGCGCTCACGCTGAATTCCACGCTGCCTCCCACTGGCGTATTTTGATTTTCCGGCTGCGTCACGATGGAGGGGGGAACCAACACGACCAGCGTCGCGTTCGAACTCGTTATTTTTCCGGCAATGTTGCTGACGACCACTGAGTAAACGCCCCCGTTGGTGGATTGAACATTGGTGATGGTGTAATTGGTCGAGGTCGCTCCGCCGATATTTACGTCGTTGAATTTCCACTGATAAAAAAGATTGGTCGTTCCGGTCGCCGCAACGGTGAAGGCGACATTGGTGCCTTCGATGACCGTTTTATTTTGCGGCTGTGACACGATGGCTGGGAAAACAGCCTCAGTCGTTCTCTCCACACGAACGTTGTCCACCAACCCGAACGTCATTTGCAAGTTGTCGGAAATGGATGGGAATCCATCCCAATAGCCGACGAAAATATTATTTCCGTTGAACGTCCCGTTGGTAATGCCGGCGAGTTTTGATCCGTCGATGAACCATTCCACTTTCGTTCCGGTTTTGCGAATGAGCACATTGCGCCATTTCAATCCGACCGCGCCCGAGTCCATAGAACCTGCTTGGTTTGGATAAGTGGAAATTTGCGAAGCGGGTGCAGTTTGTCCGGAGGGAAATGGGCCGGCGTAATATGAATGAGTGCTTTCCCGTGCGTTTCCCGCCGTGCCCGCTGAATAGATTCCGGAGTTGGTCGTTTGTTGCGTGGGTCCAAGGAACGCCATGAAATCGGAAATCGTCCCATTGCCGGCCTGGCCTTCTCCATCGACGGCGAACCAGGTTCCGTCCGCTGTGCTGGCGTTGGTTGACCATTGCACATTGTTGCCCGTTGTCCCCATGCCCGCCGTGAGATGTTGTGAAGAGCCGCGTCCCCCGGCTGGGAACGGTCCGTTCGCATTGATCCACATATCAAATTTCAAATCATAATCGCCCGTGAAATTTTTTCCCGTCGGCGACATGCAGATCGCGGCTCTGTTACTCAACACCATGTTGGCTTCAAATTTTATTCCGCGCGTTGTTCCGCCGACCGAATTAGGAGCCGATGAAATTCCGTTCGTGGAATAATTGTAGTTGAACGTGATCCGCGTATCGGTGGACGAGCGATTGGTCGTCCAGATCGTCGATGAGTTCGTGTCAAAATTATCAGAAAAAAATGTTTCGGTGACGGTTGGAATAACAACAGTCAACGTTGCCGAAGCACTCGTCGCCGAACTGATGTCATTTGAAACGACCACGGAATATTGTCCCGCTTGATTAGTCTGAACATTCAGCAACGTGAGTATGCTGTTGGTTTCGCCAAAGAGATTTGTTCCGTTGCGCAGCCACTGAAAAAAGAGTGGCGCTTGTCCGGTTGCAGAAACGGTGAAACTCACTTCCGCGTAACGATTCACCGTCTGGCTCGTCGGCCCCACTGTGATATTTGGCGCGCCCGCTGGCGGTGGCACGCTCAGGAATTCCAAAATCTCCGCCATGTAGCTGTTGCGTCGAGCGGCGACGGAAATTGTTTCAAACGGAAAACCAAAATAAACGACGCGTCCGCCGCCGGAGGAGCCATCGTATTGAATCGCCGCTGCGCCACCGAGTCCGCCGCTGTAATTCAAAGCGGCACGCGCTCCGTTTCCTGAAGGCGTCAAAACTTCAGGGCTTTTCACCCAGTAAATTCCTTTCGTCCCGTTATCAATTGTTCCACTGGCAATTCCGGTGAAAATTCCGTCGCCTGGCGAGGTCACAGTATAACTCCCGGAATTTGTATTCGCATCGCTCGCCAAAGTTGCGTGAAGCTGGTTTTGCAAAAATGTCCGGCTCGCGGCGGGGCTTGAAGCGCGTCCGAGATCGCGCGCGATTTCAGAGCTTGAAACAAATGCGCCACGACCGGCTTGCAGAAAACTGGTCATCAAATTTTGCGCGGTGCTATCAATCGTGCCGGTGAGTTCCTGTCCCGCTGCCCAGATAACGACCGTGTAGTTCGTCAGTTTTATCGTGCCGTTTGTCACCGCCATTTTACTGCACGTGTCGAACGCGAAGTTGGCGGCATTGATGGCCTGTCCATGTTGAACAACGTAATCGAATGAATTATTCGAGCGCGGCAAGACACGTTCCATTGTTCCGCTATTGTTCGGCGGACTCCACGCAGTGACGCTCGGTGTTTGTCGCAAATTGGTAAATCGATCCAAACGTGAAAATGCATGTACGACCAGGATGCGTTGGTCCGCTAAATTCGAGGAGCGCCGACAACCCACAACATCCGACGGCAACGATTCGCCACCTGCGTTGATTGCGCTGACGCGAAAATATAAATCAACATTCGTCGAAAGATCGCTGAGGACAATTGATGTCGCCGTGCTGCCGACATAAACGGGATTTCCAAAACCGTATCCATTGGTCGAGCGATAAACGACGTAGTTGGTGGGAGCGCCGCTGCGTCGGCTGGCGATGGGAGCGTTCCACGAAACGGCGATTCCAGAATTTGTGGCGACCGCACGCACATTGTAAGGAGGCTCCGGCAAATAAGTCAGAACAAAATTCGTGTCGAACTCACTGAAGTATCGCAAGACGCCCTGCAATGTCGCGCGCCCAACCCAGTTTCGCATATTCGGATTGCGCAAATTTTTCGCGTCGCTCGCTTCGTCATGAAAAGCGACTTCAATGATCGTCGCATCCATTTCGATCCCAAATCCACTCGTATTCAGGGAACTGCCACGGATTTCACCAAATGCGTAATCGCTCCGCGCGTAAGCGAGCGAAGAGCGGCTTTCCCAGCCAATTTCCAATGGGACAGTTTTCATTTCTGAATCCACTTCCGTTGAAACGAGCAACGCGAGTCGCTGTTGATTCGGCGTACTCGAACCGGGAAATAAACTCTCGTTGTTATAAAGTCCGACGCAGCCGCGCCCGCCGCCTGCGTTGGAATGAAAGCCAACATACACCCGGTCGGAGAGTTCGCCCGACCCTTCGCGATTCATTTCGCGAGCCATGCGCGGCGGGGTGCCGACATTGGCATCGTTGTCACTGGAACCGGTCGCAAGAATCAGCGAAGTGTTTTGTCCCTGGCCCAGCGCACGTTGCACCCAATAACGAGAGGCCTCTTCTTCGCGTGGATAACCGGAAATAGTCGTGACTTCGTCCACCTTTGGAGCGGGAATCACGTCGCCCATTCCATTGCCAAAACGAATCGCATCGGCGATGACCACGCTGCCGTACGTTGGCGAGGGTCGCAAATTACTGATGACCACCGCTCCGCTCGCTGAACTTGAACCCACGTTGAAATAATATGTGCCGAGGTAAACCCACCCATTGCCAACTTTTTCATGTGGAATGCGCACTTGTGATTCGCCGCCAGTGTGGCGAATCCGATAAAGCTGGCTCGTGCGATCGCTCCCGTGCCGCGTCCACGCATAGACCGGATAAAATCCAGTGACAGGAATATTTGGGGTGTAAGTCGCAGTCGCCGTTTCCGAAGCAGCCACTGAGGCAAAGCGATATGGAATCTGTCCCGCACTGCCAAAAAAAATCGTTGAAGTGCTGTCCGACCACGCGCCGCTGAAAGTCGCGCCGACATTATCCACGATGACTTGATTCGTTTGATGGCCAACGGGACGCATGGGAACCACCGCCGCGCCCGCGTTGAAACAGTAATAAGCAAACAACGTCATCTGATCCATGTTGCCATAATCCTCGTTCATTTCCTGCGTGACGCCGCGTTGCGTGTACCAACGCGTAATCGATTCATCGCCATTCGCATAAGTCCAACCGTGGCCGCCGCTGGTGAAAACAACCTTTCCCGTCAATGCGCCGACAGGTTGCGTTGGTGCTGGAGCAATCGCCGAAGAAATGGCAGTTCTTTTTGATTCTTCAGGATAGGGCAGTGATCCGTCGGGATAAGTTTCGAAAAAATCAGGTGATTGCTGAACGACAAAACCTTCATCTGCGCTTTTGTCTTGAGCGGCGCAATGATGATCAATCTCTTGGGAACGAGTCGGGCGATCCAGATTAATTTCAGCGCTGGAACCAACACCCATCAGCATTGGAAGGAAGAAAAGCGCGACGATTCTACTGAAAATCCAAAGTGGTTGCTGCATGGCAGCAGTATCTCCGTTTTTAGGGAAATTACAATATTGTTACTGTCGCTAAACCAGCGAAGGACTGAACCAAAAGGCGAAGTTATTGCGAATATTTTTTTGGCCGATAAAGTGCAATGGCTTTGATGAAATTAATCAGTTCAACTGCGTTCTACCGAAGAGGGTTTCGAGGATGATGGAATCCAAACCTGAAAGCCCTTACGCCGTTTTGCGGAATCGCGACTTCGTGCTTTACCTCATCGCGAGATTTATCGCGTCGCTTGGAACGCAAATGCTCACCGTCGCGGTTGGTTGGGAACTTTACGAACGCACTCATTCCGCGCTCGCCCTTGGATTGGTCGGTCTAACGCAAATGGCGCCGATGATTCTTTTGATTTTACCCGCTGGCCATGTGGCCGACAATCACGACCGAAAAATCACGATTCTCGCGACAGTTTTTCTGACAGCGATGGCGAGTCTGGGATTGGCGTTGATTTCTTTTTGGCACGCACCTGTCGGTTGGATTTATTTGTGTCTGACCGCAGCCGGAATGGCGCGGACTTTTCTCTGGCCCGCCAGCCAGTCGTTTCTCCCGCAGTTGATTGAGCGGAAAAACTTCTCCCGTGCGGTCACGTGGAACACTGGCGCGTTTCATCTTTCATCCGTCATCGGCCCGGCGGTCGGTGGCGCGCTCATTGCACTGACGCACAATGCAGCGGTGGTTTACGCCACGAACGCCGTCGCCGCTTTGATTTGTTTTGGGTTGATTGCGCTGGTGCGAAGCAGGCACATCGTCCGAGCAAAAGTAGAAATGACACTCGCGAGTTTGTTGGCCGGATTCAAATTCGTTTACAAAACGAAAATAATTTTAGGAACCATCACACTCGATCTTTTTGCCGTGTTGCTCGGCGGCGCAACGTCACTCCTGCCGGTTTACGCCAAAGATATTTTGCACGTCGGGCCAAACGGCCTCGGTTTGTTGCAAGCCGCGTTGCCACTCGGCTCAATCTCGTGCGCGATTTATTTGGCGCATCGACGGCCTCTCCAGAAAGCCGGACATGCGCTCATCGTTTCCGTCGTGCTTTTTGGCATCGCGACGATTGCCTTCGGATTTTCCAAATGGTTTTGGTTCTCATTTGGAATGTTAGTCTGTTGCGGTGTGGTCGATAACGTGAGTGTCGTCATTCGTCACACGCTCGTACAACTTCTCACGCCCGATTCCATGCGCGGACGCGTTTCAGCGGTGAACAGTTTATTTATCGGAACTTCAAACGAACTCGGTGGATTTGAATCTGGCTTCGTTGCACAATTTCTTGGGCCGGTTTTCGCGGTGGTTTCCGGCGGTGTCGGAACCATTCTCGTTGTCATTATCACCGCGCTGGTTTGGCCAGAGATTCGGAAATACGGTCGCCTCGACAGTTCTTCAGATGATATTCCAATTTGAGAATTGCTGCCGCGAAAAATTACTAATCCAACGCACGCCACAAATACCACGCAGCGGTCGTTCGGTAAGGCCGCCATTTTTCTCCGTGCGCGAGCAATTCTTTCGGCGTGGGCAACTCATCCAGTTTGTAAGTGAGCGCAAAACCTTTGCGCACGCCGTAATCAGTAATGGGTAAAACATCTTCACGTCCAAGGCGAA
>JBDSLX010000316.1:0-2685 GCA_039916145.1 Verrucomicrobiota bacterium
CGAGGATTGGATAGGACGAATGTCCGCCAACGCGATGAAACCAATACTTCGCATTTCCATAATCCGGTTCGCGCCGATGCATGATGCCGTGAAGAAAACTTCCATCCGAGCTGTGAATTTCCTGCGAGATGGAATGCGATTCATCGAGGTAATCGTGCCAGAGTAAAACCAGGGAACGAATCAACGTTTGGGACGATTCAGAAAATTTGGTTTCAGAAAACGCACGGCGAAGTTTGTTTTCCAATATTTGTAGCGGTTCGCGGTTGGCGCGCGTCTCCGGCCCCAACGAGGCCAGCTCATCCGCCTGCAGCAAAGAAAGGATTTTCTGAAGCGCAAATTGATGTTCACTCACGCGCCGAGACTATTGAGATTCGGTTTGCGGCTCAATCGGTTTTACGGTGACGACTTAGTTCGCCGGATATTTCCAGACCCAATCGCCTTGCTTCGTGTCCACGCCGGGTGTTTTTCCTTTTCCCATGACGATAGATCCGCCGTCGTCCGTCCCGTTCCATCCGACGGAGTAAAGAATAAATTGTCCATTTGTCGTGAGGCGATAATTTAACGACTGGCCATTAATAATATCGTGTGGAATTTTTTCTAGGAATTTTGGCGTGAGCGCAGCGAGCGTTTCAGGAAAACTTTCGTGCGCAAGGCGATAGCTTTCCAGCGCGCAGGCGATTCGCGCCATGTCGGTGACACTTTCAGCGTAAGCAAACTTCGGAGGAATGCTTCCCAAAGCAGGAAGAAATAAACGATCAAACCAAGTGAATGGCGACGGAGGAAGTTTTTCCAAAGCCTTTTTCGCCTTGGCAACTGTCGATAGCGAGATGACGTGTTTCTCCATATCAACAATTGGTAAAAGGTATTCGTAGTTCATTCGTGAAATTGAGATTTTGTTTTGTTCAAACCAACCGGAGGGGGCGAGTCGATATAAAATTGATGAAACGACTTTTCCGGATTCCCAAAGTTCGTCTTCGCCAGAATAAGCTAACATCTCAAAATCGCGACTGCGCTTCATAAAATCGATTGCGCCAATACTCATTATCCGCTCGCTGCGGATGGCAAAAAGGTAATCAGCCAAAAAATCAAATTGAGAAAATTCGGTTTCCAAAGTCAAGAGTTGCGCATCACTCCAGCGCTGCTCAGCTAAACCCTGCCAAACCGGTTGCAAGCCAATCTGAAGGACAGACATACGAACCAAATGGGAGATGAAAATGGGTTCATTCCGAATTGTTTTGGTCAGGCGCAGAATCAGTTTGATGTCGTCCAATGCCTTCTCTGTTTGGCCCAATTCCAACTCAGCCACAGCGCGCAATTGCAACATCAGCGCGATTTGTCGGAATAAAGACAAGTGCGGAAGCACTATCATGGCGGGATTGTCCTCCTCATATCCCAAAGGAAAACGAGAGAATGGAAGTTGGCTCGCGGCGCGCAATTCTTGAATCGTTGCATCGTATTTGCTCAGGGCCAGCAAAACATCGGCGGCGGGCGTTTGCGGCTGAGGGGCGATGGGGAAAAAATTCGTAGTAGCGGCGAACTTTCGATAATATTCTTGCCACAACCTTAAATCGAACTTCTCGCCCTGTGTCCAGCCGCCACTTTGGTTGGTGGATTCCAACCCGCGACCGGAAAGTTCGATAGGCATTCTCAACTTAGAAACAAAATTAGTATGGCCGAGCGCGGCCACTTTATCTCCATACCATTTCCTAGCTTTTTCCGGCCCCATGGATGCGCATATTTCTTCGATCCACATCGGTGTCATGGCGAAATTCTGGGCGTCTGGCACTGCTTGCGGAGCAATGCTTTTAAGATCGAATTGTTCGCCTTCGGCTTCTTGCTCGCGTCTATACTTTTCCCACGTGTATTTGCCGCGCCAATTTTCCTCGGCATAAAAAAGGGCGAGCAACGTCGCTAGACAAACGAGTCCAAAAAGAGTGCGGCGCATATTGCGCCAGCAAAACAACCAGCGGCCAAGTGCAAACACGACAGCGAGCGCCGCCGATATCCCAATGGAAATGAGAAGAGCGAACGTCAGCAAATTTTTAATCGAGTTGTTTTTCGCCGACAGCAATCCCAGAGCGAAAACGACAACAAAGATAGAGCAAGCGATCACCATGAACCCAGCGATGAGCGCGCTCGGCCCTTTTCGCGGTTTATTCCAAAAGCTTTTTTTCTCACTCATAAATTACGCAGTTAAAAACTCCTGACGCGATTCGCTGCGCGGTCGGGGCTGAAAGGGTTTTGGTCGGTCGGCAACCGGAACTTTGCGCGGCTCGGTAAGCTCGGCAAAAATCCATCTCTGTTGCCTGAGCGCCATCAACGTTTCCAGCGAACGGGGTGATGTTTTTTGCGCGTTGGCTGGCGACTTTTCATTCGTTGAAGAATTGAAGACTAAAATCACCAGCCAAACTGCGGCCAGTCCGGCCCAGGCTTGCGGACATGGCCACAACAATTCGCTCAGGAAAGTTTGGAGTTTTGAATTTTGAGTTTTAAGTGGCGAAGGCGAGATGCCTTTGGCCTGTTGCAAAATATCTCGCCGCCATTCGCCGGGAATGGGACGAATGGTTTGCCGCTCAAGTCGTTTTTCAAAATCGTCGGAGTTCATAATTATTTCGTAGCAGCCGAGGTGACGAGGCTCTGACTAAAAAATCAGAATGAGCCTTCTCACGTCGGCTGCTACAAGTT
>JBDSLX010000317.1:0-5876 GCA_039916145.1 Verrucomicrobiota bacterium
TCACTTCATCCTTCGCCACGGAGTCGCCGAGGCGTTTGGTGATTTTTTTTACGATGCCCGGATAGCGCGGGATGATGTGAGCGAAGTGATCTTCATTGGGGAGAACGCGGCCATTGACCTTGATCGCAGTTTTAATTTTCGCCGGCCCAGCCGTTTCGATAATCACGCCGGAATTCTTCACCGCTTCAGGCGTCATCGTCGTGCGCCCCTCGTAGGAATCGTAACTCCACGAATAATTTTTCCCCTTGTAGTCCGCCGCGACTTTTACATCAAACGAATGCGGCTCAACAATTTCCTGGTCGCCGAGCAAATAATCGCCCTGCGGTTTGAAATTGATTTTATCCACGCGACCGCCGAAGCGATGCATCTCAATCGTCAACTTCACCGGCGCGGGATCAATCGGTTTATCTTTCTCGTAAAAATAAACGCGAAATTCCGGCGGCACACCACGCTCGAAAATCGTGACTTCGCTTCCAAAATCGCCTTCGCGCAAAAGGCGTCCACCGTGCGGACCTTTGACGATTTCTTCGGCGTGTTCTTCGCCATGTTCCCCGTGCGCGTGGGAATGGGGTTTGGCCTTGAGCAGAACGAACGCGATAATTCCTCCGCCCAACAACAGGACGAGGACAACAGCTATCAATTGTTTTTTGTTCATAAAAATAATTTTTACTGGTGGTTCAAGGTTGAATCTTTTCATCCAGCGGCTGCCCAATCAGCCGTTCCATCTCCACGAGAAATTGATGATAAGAAGTCGCGGTCTGGATGAGTTCCTGTTTGATGTCGAACAAAGTGCGTTGCGCATCCAACACTTCGAGATATGAAAATCTCCCCTGCGCGAAACCTTCTTTTGCAATCGCCAAAGCATCCTCGGCCTTTGGCAAAATTTCTTTTTGCAAACCGTCCATCACGTGAGCGTCGTGCGCCATCTCCTCGTAAAGTCCGAGCAGGACAGTGCCGAGCCGAACTTCCGCCGCCGCGCGTTCAGCTTCCGTTTTTCCCAAAGCCGCGCGCGCATCCGCCGACTCGCCTTGATTGCGATTAAATAATTGCAACGGCGCAGAAATGCTCAAGACCAACGCCTGCTCATCCGGCCCTTCCAATCGCCGGACGCCGCCGCCCACGGTGATGTTTGGAACGCGCCGCGCGTCCGCCAGTTTGATTTCTGCTTCGCGAAGTTTTTTCTCGGAAATGAAGCGGGCCATCTGCGGACTGTTAGAAATGCGATTCACCAATTCTTCAAAAGGCGGAATGGGTCGGCGTACGAAAAGATCCGCTTCCGCGCGTTCAAAAACCGGATTTGGATTCCGCCAACTTGCGCTCAGTTTTTTCCGCGATGCCCTCAATTCATGTTCCGATCCTTCCACCAAAACTTCGCCGCGCGCCAAGGCCACTTGCGCTTTCCGTTCTTCCAAAGCCGAACCTTTGCCCGCCGTCACGCGTTCTTGCACGATCTTCAAAGTGTCCGCCGCCAGTTGTCGATTCGTCAGCGCCAAATCCAACGCGTGTTGACTCGCCACGACTTGAATAAATTTCCGCGTCACGTCGCCGAGCACTTCGACTCGTTTCAGTTCATAGTCGGATTTCGTGACGCCGCGCGCTTGCGTCGCCGCTTCCATTCGCGCTGCGCGTTTGCCGCCGAGTTCGATGGCTTGACTCAATTGCAGCGTCGTTTGCGCCTGACGAACTCCGCTGAAATTTCCCGTTCCAAAAACATCTTCCACTTCCAAACCAAACTCAGGATTGTGTCGTAGCCCCGCTTGCAAAACGCGCGCTTCATTGATTCGTTCATCCCACGAAAACGGAGCGAGTTCTGGATTCTCCGTCAACGCCAGAGCCAGCGCTTCCCGCAAACTGAGACTCCCGGTGGGCTCTTTGATCGCAATTTGCTTCCGCTCTAAAGATTGGGCAGAGGAATTGGCTGGGACAGTCGCCGGGCGTGTCTCTGGTTGCGCCTTGTCATTCGAGGCAGGTTTTGTGGCGCAACCGAACAGCCCGCCAAGGGCAACTAAAAATGTAATTCCAGGGAAAAATAGTTTCATAATTTAACTGCAACGGACGACGGAAAGACGGACGACAATCCGACAACGAGGGGAATAATTCTCAGGAAGAGAACTATTAAGAAACGAAGGAAGGAGCGCGGGCAGGAAGTGCCGTGCGCGAGGAAAACTGCCAGGTGGAAACTAATTCAAGTGGCGGCGAAACATGCTCGAAAAGGAAAAGCTGGCTTTGGTCAGGCGTATTCAGCAAGCCCGTGAGAACTGCTGTCACAAAATGAGAAGGCAATTCCGGGGCGGGTTTTTGAATTTTGCAGAGACTGGAATCAATCCGACACAACCCGTCTGCCGCGTCATGATTCAGATCGGAATGCGCCGAGTCAGAAGGGTGTCCTTCATGGTGATGAATCAGTTCGAGGTTTTCCAGCAATGCGTGAGAAGAGACGAACGCAAATAGCGCCAGTAACAACGTCGCCACAATTGGTTTCAGTTTCTTCACGTCGGATACAGAGATACTCAAATGATTAAAATCGTCAATTAACTAAATTCAAAACCAACTTCGTTCAACCCGTTGAACTTTATCTTGGCTCGCAAAATTTGAAATTCCACCATCAAATTTCCGACTATCCAGTTACTCTTCAACATTCCGTTTTTAGTTTTCTCTGAACTGGTCTCCGCCAGAGGGTCGTTATCATGCGGGTCTGACTTTTACAGCCTTTTGAATTGATGAATCTCATCCCCGTTTCGATTTATCACGCAGCAACCGCAGCGCGTTGGCAATGACGATGAGCGTTGCGCCCGTATCAGCGAGAATCGCCAGCCATAGGCTGGTATAGCCGAGCAGCGCCAATCCGAGAAACAGCGCTTTGACAGTCAGCGCAAAAATAATGTTGGCCTGAATAATCCGCACAGTGCGACGACCCAAAGCGATGGTTTCAGCGACTTGGCTTAAATCATCCTGCAACAAAGCTACGTCCGCCGTTTCAATCGCCGTGTCCGTTCCCGCGCCGCCCATCGCAATGCCGATGCTCGCTGCGGCCATTGCCGGAGCGTCGTTCACACCGTCGCCGATCATGCCGACGTGTTTATATTTCGTGAGCAATTCCTTAACGTGCTCAATTTTTTGGTCGGGCAACAAATCTCCTTTCGCCTCATCTATGCCGACTTGTTTGGAAATGGCGTCAACGGTTCGTTGGTTGTCGCCGCTCAACATCACAACTTTTTCCACACCCGCAGCGTGGAGGGCTTTGATGGCTTCGACGGCGTTTGCTCGGATCGTGTCGCCCACTGCGAGAATGCCGAAAACTTCGCCTTTGCAGTCCGCGTGCGGCTTGTGGCCGACGATGACAACGGACAGGGCTTGGCCTTCTATTTCGTGAAGTTTTTTTTCCAATTCATCCGAGCAAACAGCGGATTCGTGTGCGAACCGATGATTGCCAACAAAATAAAAATGGCCGTCGATCTGCGCTTCCGCTCCGCGTCCGGTGCGCGACTGGTAATTTTCACCGCGCGAAAATCGAATCTTCTTTTCTTCCGCATACTTCACGACGGCTTGGGCAAGCGGATGTTCCGAATGCGTATCAATTGCCGCGGCGATCCGCAAAATTTCTTCCTCAGATTTTCCGTTCCAAGGAATGACTTGTTGAACGCGCGGTTTGCCTTCCGTGATCGTGCCGGTCTTGTCCACGGCCAGAGCTTTTAATCTTCCGATTTCTTCCAGAAAGACGCCGCCTTTGACCAACACGCCCCGACGCGCCATTGCCGTCAGGCCAGAGACAATCGAAACCGGCGTGGAAATGACCAGCGCACAAGGGCAGGCAATCACAAGTAAAACCAGCGAACGATAAATCCAGACCGACCATTCACCGCCAAAGAAAAGTGTCGGCACCAGGAGAACAGCCAGACCCAGCACGAAAACCGACGGTGTATAAATGCGCGCGAATTTATCCACGAAACGTTGCGAGGGTGCTTTCTGTCCTTGAGCTTCTTCCACCAGATGAATGATTTTCGCGAGCGTTGTTTCCGAATAAATTTTCGTCACGCGAATTTCCAATGAACCTTCGCCGTTGATCGTTCCCGCGAAAACCGGGTCGCCGCTTTTCTTTTCCACCGGCATGGACTCGCCCGTAATGGGAGCTTGATTGATGCTCGATTCGCCCGAAATGACTTCGCCGTCGAGAGGGACTTTTGCGCCCGACTTGACCGCGAGGATGTCGCCCACCTTCACTTGTTCCACCGGCACTTCCTCGAATCGTTCGCCGCGTTTGAGCAACGCCGTTTCAGGCGTCAGTTGCAGCAGGGATTTTATCGCTTTGCGCGCCCGATTCAGGCTGAACGCTTCGAGCGATTCCGAGAGGGCGAACAAAAATGTCACCGCCGCTCCTTCCGACCATTCGCCAATCACAGCCGCACCGCCAACGGCCACCGTCATCAACACATTCATATCGAGCGAAAGTTGCCGCGCCGCTCGAAATGCCTTTGGCAAAATGAACCAACCGCCCGCGCTGATGGCGATGGCAAATGCCGAAATCTTTCCCCACGGTTCAAAAACTTTTGTCCATTGCAGCAGCAACCCGATTCCCGTGAACACGCCGGAAACGATGACTGCGATGAGTCGCGCGCGCTGTCCACTTTCCGAAGCTTCTTCCCCATGCTCGCCGCTGGGAACGCTGGCTTTCAGCCCCGCCGTTCCGATGACCTTGATCAACTGTTCGGTCGTGACGCTTTCCTCATGGGTGACGCTCACTTTGCCCGCCATCAAACTGACTTTTATTTCCCGCACACCGGACAACGGTTTAACCACTCGTTCCAGAGCGGCGACTTCATCGGCGCAATCCATGCCCGCGACGTTCAACGTCGAAACTTTTCCGCCTTTCGCATCCGGATTGATGGCGATGTTTTTAGGCGAAGCATCCGTTTCGCAGTGGTCGCAATGTGCGTGATCGTGTTTGTGTTCTGTCATTTTCCGACCTTTAAAACACCGTGCATTTGAAATAATGCAGATCCAGAATTAATGGCCACAAGTGCAGGCGTATTCGGCGCGTTTGCATTCACCGCATGTTCCAATATCGACTTTGAAACGAAAGTTCTGCGGTTTGGCGTCAGCCTTTTCTTTGAATTGTACGACCACGTTTCCACCTTCCACATTTGGCAGTTTGGTTTTACTCACGAGAGCGTCGCCTTTTTTCTCAAACTCGATCTTCTGTTTTCCGTCTTTTGCATCGGCGATGACCGTTACGTTTTGTTCGGAGACGGGAAGAGGCTTCATGTTCGCATCGTAAAATGTGATGCTCGCCGTGCTGTCCTTCTCGACGAAAAACTCAGCTTTGGGACTCGTCTTTTCGAGAATGCGGCCACCCTTTGGACCCGCTACAACTTTTTCGGCGGCGGTTGCTGTGAATAATCCGGCGCAAAGAACGCCAGCCAAGGTGAGGAGGTTTAGTGATGTTTTCATATTTTATTCTTTCGTTGATGTTGCCGATGCGGTTTTCGCCTCGGACGTTTGCTTTCGTTTCTCGATCCATTCGTAAAGCGTCGGGAGCAATACCAAGGTCAGGAAAGTTGAACTGATGATGCCGCCGATGACGACGGTCGCGAGCGGACGTTGCACTTCGGCACCGGCACCGGTCGCGATAGCCATCGGCACGAAGCCAAGGCTCGCCACCAACGCAGTCATCAGCACAGGACGAAGCCGCGTCAGCGCGCCTTCTCGGACGGCGTCGTGGAGAGATCGGCCTTGTTCGCGGAGTGAGTTGAAATAGCTGATCATAATCAGCCCATTCAAAACAGCCACGCCGCTTAACGCCACGAACCCGACACCCGCCGAAATCGTGAACGGCATTCCACGAATCCAAATCGCCAGAATGCCGCCCGTGATCGCCA
>JBDSLX010000318.1:0-7251 GCA_039916145.1 Verrucomicrobiota bacterium
GAGACGCGCATCCCAAACGCCCCGCTCAAATTTCCAACCTTTTCGCGGCAAACCATGCTTGTCGTGAACTTTGGAAATGAGAGAGCGAATATGGCGCGAGTTGTATTTCCCCGCGATCAGGACGAAATCAATTATGTAGTTAGAGCGCCGATCTACGAGGACCAGGCATTCGCCGCGTTCAATGTGAAGCTGGCCGCGTTCGTCGTAATAGAAGAAAGAGTGGTTCCACGTAACATCATCGCCAGTGAAATAGTCGCCTGGCGCATAATCGGAGTGATCGCCCGGGATGTATGGTCCTTTGGCTTTTTCTTCACGTTCGCTGCGCCAACGCGGGAGGCACATATTGACACGGGGCGTGATTTCTTCGCGAATGCTTTTCGGCACGTAACTTTTTGCGCGACGCACGTCATAGTGAAAATGCTCTATAAACCCCTGACTGAGTTTTCCTGCTCGCCGCAATTTGCGATAGGCGAGCGATTCGTTTCCACCGAGGGAAATTGAAAGGTCGCCAATCTTCTTTTTGTCCTCGGCAAAATCTGGCGTGCGAAAGTTTCCAGATTTCAACGGGCGCATATCGAGCCAACCTGTAGAGGGCTGCCCTTTCACGCGCCATTTCTGCAAATTAATTTCAAACGCGCGCCGCATTGCGAATTCGGTCTTGGAAATTCTGGGCACGGTGCAGAAGAGGTATTTGACCAAAGATTTCTTGATGTGCTTCTGTTCGCGCCGGTCCTCGTTTTCACTCAGAAGTTTTTCAAAGTGCCGGAAGGCTTCGGTAAAAATCCATTCGCGGTCTGCCAACGTTGGCGCGCTTTTGTTTTCCAGATTGGAAATGATTTCATCCAGACAACGGTGCAAATGAAGTTTGGCCGCGACTGCTGGCGTTGGCCGGCTGCGTTGAAAGGCGGCGGAATCCAGAAATATTTCCACGCGCAAAAAGTTTTCGCAGCCGCCGTCGCGGGAAACGGTGCGATCAAAGAGCCGCCTCCATTGTTTGCCGCCGATGGAATAGCCGAACGCTTTTTGAAATTCCTTCAAACCGAGTTGCGTCAGTTCGCCGGATGAAATCAGGTGTTGCCGTTGTAACGGAAGTGTCAGGGCGTCGCGGAGTTTGTAGGCGCGGTCAACAAATGTTGATTGCACCGCGCTGATCGGAAGAGGGCAGGGCCAGACGGCAGGGACCGCATTGAGTAAATCATACACACTGCGAAAGCCTCGTCGTGGATATGCCGTGAGCAGCCCTTTGCGGATTATCTCCGTCAGAGATTCAAAATGCCATGCGGCGGTTTCGTTGCCGCTGGAAACTATTTTTCCATCCGGCGCGACGTGCGCGAGCATTCGCTGAACAGCCTGGCGCTTCCAGCCTAACTCGAGCGCAATTTTGTTGGCCGAAAACAAATTGCCGGGGGTATTCATCAACAACCTTCCTTCGTTTGGCTTGATGACATTTTAAAACACCATTTATCCCGCTTTAAATTGACGCAGGATCGCACGGAACGACAAAACGCCGCCCGTGATAGCCGTGATAGCGTGAAATCGGTCTGGCGATGATGTGAGCGAAATCACAGCATCCTCCTTTGCTTCAAAAATGCAGCGATGCTCTCCCGTTTGATTTTTTGGGATTGGTTGGGGGACTTCCGCGCCGTGGCTTGAGTAAAGGACCGCGCTTTAACCAGTAAGTTCACATGGTCTGCATCACAGTTAAGAAGATGCGCGACAACCGTCGCGGGCAACGAGTCTCGGTGAACCGGCAGAATGGTTGGCAAAACTGAGCACCAATTGCTGTCACGGCGCGCCAACGGTTTTTGAGCCAGGTAATCGACCACGCTTTGTGTGAGAACCCGAATATAAGGCCGGACCGCATTGGGATGGCGGATGTCGAAAGCCCAAAGCAATGATCCATCCTCGATCATGGTTTGAATTTTGTCCGAGGGCGCGCAAATCATCGCCCGGACTGTAGTGACGGAGAGCAGCGGAGACTTAATGGAGATAGAAAGGCTCACGTCGCGTCCTTTTTTGCCCGCTGCGCAATGGCACGGTCAATCCAAGCAAGCTCGGCCTGCGCTTCCGCAATTTTTTGCGCGAAGAAGCGACGCTGGCTCAGGTCAATCCCATAAAAGAAACGATAGACCGTGCGAGCAAAGGGCAACGTTGCAGGACAATTCTCGCGGCTGAACTTTCCGATTCCTGGGATTTGCTTTCCGGCCTTCAAGTCGGCATGGATAGATCGCAACAGGGATTGGATCGAATAAACGCCAGACGATTGTGCGCGCCGGGCAGCTTCCAAAATAAACAGAGCGGGAACTTTTCGCGCAGTCGGACCGCGATAATTCAACTCGAATGCTTGTGCCGTGGAATCGCGCAACCATTTTTTGTAGTGCGCGACAAGCGAGAGGGCAGACAAACGGATGCGGCGCTTCGGCTCGACGCGATAAGCGCGGCCATTCCATTTGCGAATGAGTTTGCGCGCGGCGATTCGCAATGATTGCCCGCGTTGAATTCTTGACTCCAGGCATCGGCAAAGGCGCAATAAAATTCTCCCACGTTCCGCTAGCCAATTGTGTTTGGAAATTTTCGGGCAACCGTGGTGCCGACGATTGCCCGATGGATCGTTGACAACGCAAATTGCTTTGCGCCTCACCGAACCGAAATTTTGACGTTTTTTGGGGGCACCCATAAGAAGTTTCAACCAGATGAAGAGAGCGCCGATCTACCCGCTACGATTCCAAAACGGTCCTTCAGACGTTTGGAAGCTTCCGCGTAAATAATTTTTTCGACAGCGAGCCATTCGTGAAGCTGCTCAACCTGCTCTTTCGGCAGGTTGGCTAAAACAGATTGGTCGCGAGACTTTCTCATTTGAGACCGCCTCCATTCCAAGCTTCTATGACGGCGGCGGAAATACTTTGCGAATAATTCGCCACGCGATCAGCGATGCCGTGTTGAATCGGTGCCCGCGCTGTGATCTTGACGTGGCGGGAATGAGATTTGACCTGGCCGATGGCGACCGCAGATTTTTTCGCGCCGGTTTTTTTGAAAATATATTTCCCCGAATTTTGCGCCTGCGCTCCGGCTTGCTTTTTACTGAGCGCTCCCATCCGCAGCGCCGCGATGCGCGAAACGTGGCTGCCTGTTACCGAGAATTTATCTCCTGCGCCGCCTTTGCGCTGGTGCGATTTGACGGTGACATCGCCCTCAAATCCGAATTCATGCACGCCCGCGTATTCAACATTTGTCCCGATGGAGGATACCACTTCGCTGCCAACCACGCTGGCGGCGCTTTGCCGAAGCGTTTTGTAAAGGTGTCCTGTGCGAATGCCGAGAATTCCGAGCGCTGGTGCAAATGGTTTTCCATTGTTCCCGCGCATCCGCACGCTGCTAATGTGGCCTATCGTCGTGTGATTTTCCTTATCCATCGCCCGCGCAACGCGGCCAAGCACAACCCCTGGGAACGCCTGCAATCGTTTCATTACGAGTTCCGATTCGGCGGTGAGTTTTATGGAAATGGGATCACTCATCTGGAGAGGAAATAAAAAACGGGACCGTAATCGAGATACAGTCCCGCTCACTCAACCACACCAGCGGGGAACTCAAGCGCGTGTCCAGGTGCGCTCGCAAACCCGCTGCTGAAGAATTGTTTTTGTTGGCCAGCATAATCTGAAAGGTGTTTTACCTCGGAGATTACGCCGCAGCGGTTTTCAAAATCGCGAATGCATTTGCTTTGCGCAGTTTGCCTCTGGCGCGGCCATGAGCGCGGAATGAGCGCTGAAGCGTTGTCCACTTATGTTCGCTGCTGAATCCAAACTCGAACCAATTACGAAGAGCAACGGCGTAACCCTGAGGCTCCCCAAAAAGCATCATTTTTTTGCTCGCTGCGTTTTCGGTTGGTGCAACTGGCACGAGGTTTACGGGATGGCCGCAAAGGTAAAATCCGTCCGATTCAGGCGGAACACAAAGCAGCCGTTTGCCTGATTCATCTTTTGCGCGCATCAAGGCAGGGAGCAATGTTGCTGAAATCCACCAAGCGCAACCCCGTTGCAACGCCGCTGGATCAACCGACTCCAACACGAGTAAAAAATCCTCCTCATCACAGTCCTGGAGTTTTGTATTGCCAGCGCCCGCAACTGAAACTGGAATTGTGTTATCAACAAACAGGCCGGTGGTCTCGCCGTTGTTGGCGTCGTTCACTCCGTCGCCGCTAAAGACGGCGTAGTCCAGACGGTAATTGAGCGCCTGTTCGACATTTTCCAAAATGTGGCGGGAAATATCCTCTTCCGCATCTTGCACGAGTTGCAGAGAGCAGAGAACCAAGGCGCAAATTGCTTTTGTTTCAAACAGTTTACTCTCGCCAGCGAATGCGGTGTCGTCGTTTATCTGCCCGTTTTCCGCAACAAAATACGCCTCCGGGTAGGCTGTCGTGAGCGAGAATTTTCCACTGCCGGAAAGGACCGTCTGCGCACCGAGAGTTGCCCAAGAGCCATTGATTGCGAGACAATTGTAAATCAAACTCGCCAGATCGCCTGTTACCATCGTGCTGCCTGGCGTGCTGTCCGTTCCCATTGCGCGAAGGATTTCATTATGTTCATCGGAAAGTTTTTGCCTCATCAGAACGCGGGCAATCGCATTCAGCCAACAGCGGTATTCAGGCACGCCAAGAATTGCCGCGTAAGGATCGGCGAACTTCGAGCGGCGCTGATTGCGCAGCGCTGGCAAAGCGTGATGCAATGCGCGCTGCAAATCGGAATCAGAATCGCCGCGCTGCGCTTTGTGCAATGCTTCAATACTGGATTTGGTTTTGCCCGACACTCGGTCAAAGGCGGATACGATTTGTGATCTCATAGAAGTGGTGCTTTCGGTTGATTGTGGAGTGGACGGGAACGGAATGTTGACGCCGGATGATTTGGATTGTTTCTGAACAAGTTCAAAGTCTCGTTCGTTAATTGCGCCCGCTTTGTGTGCCGCGAGTAGGGCATTTGGGTTAGCGCCAATCGCGCACGCGGAAAGTTCAATTTGCTTCTGCTTCGTATAAATCCGGCGAACGCCAGAGCTTTCACTAAGCCCCAACTCTTTGAGTTGTCGCTTCCAATCAGGGTCGTAAGGCGAAACAAAACTTATGGGGAAAAATCCAACGCTGACTGCCTTAAGATAGCCAGCGAGCATCATCTTGAAAACGACTTGTGCAAGATGATTCTCCGGCACGTCAACCGCCAATTTTACCCTGTTATACCAAGCGTTGTCTTCTGCAAAACAGGCTTCGACTCTACCGAGAATATGTGCTGCGGAATCGCTTTTGTGACTATCCAGAAAAGGTAGGTTATTCCTGTCGTAATCCCAACCATCAACACGGATTACTTCGTTGTAGGCGTCTGGCGTTGCGTCCGACGCTTTGCATAAAACAATACCTTCGGACTTACTGATGACTCGCACCTCGGACTCAATTTGGCGGATAAGTTTTTCCATAATAGGAGAGCGATTGGGAAATTCCGGTTGTTATTCGAGTCCCAATTGTTTCGCCGATTTTTCTGCGCTGGAAATAAACTGCTCCGCCCAGGCAACTTTCATTTCGTCGGTTGCGCCCGGATTAAATGGCATTTCTGCTATAGCGCGGTTTATTTCCCGGATCGCGGGGAAAAAGTTTTTCGCCACTAAATCGCACAGAAGCCTTTCTTTTCCGTTGAAGAAACGACGGTTTGATTCCTTGATGTCCGCGATTTCTTTTTCGCGTCTGGCCTTCACCCGTTTGTTGAACGCGCTGCGCTCGGCGTCATAGAGGCCGAGAATTCGGCTTTCCAGTTTTGGCAACTGTTTTTCAATCACCTTCAAACTGGCGACGGCTAAATCGAGAGAGAATTTTGCATCGCTCAACTTTTTTTGAGCTTTCGGCGTGGTGATGTCTCCCTCATCCACAACTTCATCAATCTGTTTTTGCGCGTGGTCGCGCATTTGCGTTGTGGACGATCTCTGATTAATAACGAGGCGATGCTCTTTGATTAACTGTTTCAATTCGGTCATAGACTTTGTGGGGTTGGAGTTGCTGCGGTTTTGTGGAAAATCTTTTTGCCAAACGCTTTGTTGATAGCGGCTCGTGGTTCCCAGGCCACATTATCCCCGCATAAAACGTTCGTGATCGTTTTCGGTTTGTAGCCAGCGCGCGCCGCCAGATGCGAAACCTTCCAGCCGCGCCGCGCCATCTCCGCTTTGGCGTTCGCGATACAAGCGTCCGGTTTATTGAGGGGCATTGTCCCTTGAGCTTTCAAGATGTGTGGAAAAGAATAAATTGTGTGGTAGAAGTCAAATCTTTATTTTTTTTGGCGAGTAGTTAGAGTTTTCGGAAATGTCGAAACCGAAGGCACCGGCAGCGAAATTTAAGCAGCTTTCCAGATGGGAAATAGAGCTTGGCGAAAGAATCGCGGCGCAGCGACGCTATGCGGGATCGAGCCAGTCGGAACTTGCAAAGAAATTGGGATTAACCAGGGATCAGTTGAGCAGCATCGAAATCGGAAGGGTTCCCTTGCGTTTCTGGACTGGTTGGAAGCTGTGCCATGTTTTGAATCTGAATCCTTTGTGGTTATTACTGGGTGGCGACCTTCCAGAACAACCGTTCACCGACATCAATCTGACACCGCATCTCCCTCAGATTGGCGAATCTGATTCGTTCAGTGAAGTCTGCAAGCGGGTGCTATACGTTCCCATTAAAGACGCTCTCCGAGACGCGGGCGTCATCGTGAGGCCGAAAGCGTTCGCAATTTTACGCAAAGAATGGATTGCAGACCAAGTGACCAGAGCAAAACAATTGCGCAGCGATGCGGCGCAGTTTTTAGAACAAGCGGAGGAAATTGAATTAGCAATTGCCGTGTCCAAAGATTTCCACGCGAAACATCCAAAGGGGTAATCTCTTTTAGGGCGGTTGCAAACCACGCTTGACAGTTCTAAACGTTTCCGTTTATATTCAAAACGTGACTCAAGCCCGACGCTCCGAACTCCAACAACTATTCTCACGTGTTCAACACGTCACGCACCAGCGCGGAAAGAAAACTGCATTGGCAAACTTCTTGGGAGTTTTACCTCAGCAATTAAATAATTGGATTTCGGAAATCAACGAACCGGGTGGCGAGGTCACGCTTCAATTGCTGGAATGGGTCACGGCAGAAGAAGCTCAACAAAACAAAAACCGCGAAACTGTTGAAGCAGTCTCGCGGCGTAAGACCCGATCAAGGAAGCCATCACAAAATGAAAATCCAAAATCGAATCCGC